>CAYGTY010000165.1:6245-13788 GCA_964352825.1 uncultured Anaerolineaceae bacterium | reverse complement strand
ATCGCCTAGTTGATGATTCACTCATCGTACTTGGCATCTTGAAACCAAGTGGGAATATCGACTGTTTGTAAGGATTCCCATGTTGCATCAAATTTCTTTGTCATGAGTCGCTCTCTACACTATCTATTTCAAATGAAAGTTTATTTACCACCCCGATTTTATGGGTGTGCCACCGATTTGGCTGGATGTATAAGCCGCTTCTACGACTGCCATTGTGTGGATGGCATCTTCAACTGATGTTGGTAGTTGATTGGTTTCTCCATTGACGTAGCGCATCAGATTCGACATGGTGCCGATGAATGCTTCTGGAAACCAAGACCCTTGAATATCAATTGTTTGCCAGCCTTTGTCTTGCTCATCGAGCAAAATATATTCAAAACGGTCAGGTAAACCTTCGGGATAATTCATCAAAAGCCCTGCTGTAATTTTGATTGCGCCTTTGCTTCCTTCAAACTTAAAGAAGGATTCTTGTTTTTCGATGTCATAAATATGATTATGATTGGTGGAAATGGTGACGCGCGGATTATGGTCGTAATCCATGATGATTGTGGAGCGTGTTCCACCTACGATTTGTGTTGAGGCTGGGTGGTTAATTGTCTTGGCATAGACACCACTCGGATTACCAACAAATGAGCGCAGTAAATCGACATAGTGAATACTGTGATAGAGAATCTCCATACGCGGTACGGGATATAAAAATTCCCAAAGATGCCATGGGGTTGTCACTTGAATCCGAGCTTCAATATCATATAGCTCACCGATTAGCCCCCTGTCTATCATATCATGTGCGGCAATCATAAAAGGGGCATAGCGCAGTTGAAAATTAAGGGCGGCGGCTAGCTCTTTTTGACGACATAAGGACAAAATTGCCTCAGCTTGTTTGAGGTCTTCACCCATTGGCTTCTGGATTAAAACGGCACTTTCATCAGGTAAACCTTTTAATACATCCAGCACAGCACTACCGGGGACTGCTATATCATAGATGACATCATGGGGGGCATCTTCGACAAGCTCTTCAATCGAGGAGTAGAGTGTTGGAATAGAGAATTTTTCTTGCATCATTTTTGCGCGGTCTGGATTGAGGTCATACCCGCCCATCACCTCAAAACCAGCGATTTGATAAGCAGGGTAATGGGCATCATGGACGATTCCACCCAGTCCAATACTCATAATCGGTGGTGGGTTTGTGGGTAGAGAGGCACTTTGTTTAATATCGAGTTCAGTCATATTTATTGTTTAATCGCACGCTATGAAAGATTAGAATGCGACCTCCCTTTATAGAACTAGTTCAATGTAAACTCATCGATTATTTGTGTTGTATGTTCCCCAAGGCGCGGCGCACCCTTTTCTGCTGTTAAGATTTCTCCATCCACACGGATTGGACAGCGCAAGGTGGGAAGTGAGATTGTGCCGTTTCGTTTGACATGCTGTACCATTTTTAAATTCTTGAATCCTTCATGCTCAAAGAGTCGATCCCATGACATCACATCTGCACACCAAACATCTTTGGGTTCTAAGATATTGAGCCACTCTTGGGTAGTCTTTGTTTTGAGATGCTCGGCTAAAATAGCTTTGATTTCGTCACGTTTCTCAAATCCATCATCATCTGTATAATGTGTCAGTTCCTCACATCCGATTAACTCACCTAAGTAAGGTATCGAGACCATTGCGATTGCCATATAACCATCTTGTGTTTCATAAATACCATATGGGGCAGATAAATACGCATTCCCATTATTAATTCGGCTTCGTTGTGGCAATTGACCGCCATCATTTAAGAAGGTTGTCAGCACCTCAAATTGTAAATCTAAGGCTGACTCTAATAAGCTGACTTCGACCAAGCCTCCTTTATTGTTGATGCCTCGGCGGACTAAACACGCGAGAATCCCTTGAACCAGATGTGCGCCTGTATACATATCAATAATTGATAAGCCAAAGGGTAGGGGTGGTTGGTCACTATTGCCATTGAGCCACGGCAACCCTGAAAGCGACTGTACCAACAAGTCTTGCCCTGGTTTATTCTTCCATGGTCCATCTGTCCCATAACCTGTCACGATACCATAGACAAGGCGAGGGTTAATTTCTTTGACCTTAGAGTAATCCAAACCAATCCGTTCCATGACTCCCGGGCGGAAGTTTTGGATGAGAACATCGGCTTTTGCAATCAATTGTTTTGCGCGCTCAAGGTCATCAGGGTCTTTTAGATTGAGGGTGATGCTCTCTTTATTACGATTGATGGAGTGGAAGAGTGTACTGTCGCCATCAAGTTCCAAATTAGAGTTATAGAGTTGGCGACATAAGTCACCTGTTTTGGGGCGCTCAATCTTTATGACACGCGCCCCTAAATCTGCCAAGCGCATTGCAGCAGACGGTCCTGCTAAAAATTGGCTAAAATCTAAAACAACTAAGCCCTCAAGTGGTTTCATAATTCATGTGTCTCTTTCGATTCAATATATAGCTGTTTCAATTGCTTCAAGACTGCTTTTGGGTCGCCACCATTAATGACATAATCTTGGACAGGGTCGCCTGCATTGTCTTGAAAATGCAAATACCCTGGGTAGCGCGGACGTAAATAAGCGCGGTCTAATGCAGGTAATGTGTTTTTAAAATAATTGTGGGTACGCCGATTCACCTCATCACTTGTCCATGCCGAGCGGTGCCCCGGTTGTCCACCGTTTTCAAAGAAAATTGTTTGCTGGGCTGTTGCTGATGCGGTACTTTCTGCATATTGGATGGCAACGTCTATATGTTGACATTTCGATGAAATGGCTAAACCTGTGCCACCTAATGTTGTGCGACACTTGGTATAGTCACCGATTTGAACCATGTCCTCAAAGACAAGCACATTCGCAGAATAGCCTGCGCGTGAATAATTGGAATAGCCATAGGCAAAGGGGCAATAGACAAATTCATCACGTCGTGACAAGGCTTCATAGACTGCAATCGGATTCCAGTTAAAAATTTCTGGTGAGCATAATTGGGCAAGTTCACGCAGTTGGTCGAGTGCTTGTAAGCTCATTTCATCCGATACGACCCATTCATCATCGACAAAGAGGTCTTCGTCTTGTGTGCAACAGAGCATATAAAAATTCATCAATGTATCCAGCGGAATCCCCGGCATAATGACATACCCTTGTTTTGCAAGCTCAAGTAAGTCATCCCATGTTTCAGGTAAACGCAATCCGTATTTTTCTAATAAGTCGGGGCGATAGGATGCGACAGGGGTAGCGGCATCAATCGCGAGTGCATATTGATTTCCATCAAATTGATAGCTGATATGAGATTTCCCGACAGAATGTTGCGCTTGGTCAATCATGAATTCTTCTGATAGATGCTCTTGCAAAGGGACAAGGACACCTGTATTGGCGGCATAACCTGCCCACGGATGGTCAATCACCAACAAATCATAGCGGTTGGCGAGTTGGTCAATTGGCTCGTCTGCAAATTCTTGTAGGGAACGTTTTTCCCAGATAATGTCAACTTTAGGATGGACTTCGGAGAAGCGTTGGGCAGTGGCGGCAACGGATATATAACCGCGCGAGTGATTCCAAGTAATGCCTTTTAAAGTAATCTTTTCATTTGTCATAATAATAACGCCCTATCTATCATCTATATAGTCAGATGACTTTGGTGCAAGGTATAATTTGATATGGCATAGAGTTATAATTTAAGGTGATTTTGTTTAGCTTGCAAAATAATTTTTTCTATGTTAAATATAGTTTATGATATGAAAGGTCTCCTGTCAAATGGGAACTGCGCCAAAATCCGATACAATTAACAAATATCATGTTCCAGCAATTGAGCGTGGTATGGCGGTGATAGAAATCTTAGCAAAATCATCTCACTCGTTATCATTGACTGAAATCTCAAAACGCCTTGATGTGACAGGTGGGGCGTTATTCCGAGTGCTGACAACATTAGAGATACTAGGTTATGTCAATAAAAATGAAAACACAGGAAATTATTCTCTATCATTGAAGTTATATCAGCTAGCCCATATTCAACCGCCTATTGCGAGTTTGCTAGAGTCATCAACCATGCCGATGGAGATGCTCACCCATGAGTTAGATGAATCTTGTCATTTGAGTGTTTTGCGAAAAGGGAAACTTGTCGTTCTTAAAGAAGCACTTAGCCCAGGGCGAATCCGTTTATCAGTATCTGTGGGTAGTGAATTTTCTGCGGTTAGAACATCATCGGGTCGTTTGTTGCTTGCCCATCTTGAAGAAGATTTATTGGACGTTACCTTACAAAACAACGAGGAATACTTGGATTTTGATGCCAAGCAACGTGCGAAATTTCACGCCAAACTGGCAAATATTCGAGAAACGGGTGTATCAGCATCAATAAATGAAAATCATATCGGCATAGAAGATTCGGCTGTTGTGGTAGGAAATCCTGAGGTGGGGCTTGTTGCGGCATTAGCGGTCACTTGGTTAACAGCCGTATCGAAACCGAATCATGCACAACATATTACCGATGGTTTAAAAGCGTGTGCTACACAAATCACGATGTCTATGGGCTTATCTTAGGGAGCATCTGAATGAAAGTTCAAGAAATTTATTTTGAAGATTATGAAATTGGTGAATTTAGAGAAACGATGGGTCGCACCATCACAGAATCCGATATTGTCATCCATGCAGGGCAGACAGGCGACTTCTTCCCACACCATATGGATGCGGAGTGGGTCAAAACACAAGAATTTAAGAGACGTATCGCGCATGGCACATTGATATTAAGCGTCGCGATTGGGATGACAGCCACTGATATTAACCCTGTATCATTTTCTTATGGTTATGATCGGGTGCGCTTTATTCGCCCTGTGTTTATCAATGATACGATTACTGTCAAAGCAACAATCGCGGAAAAACGTGATCATCCCAAACGTGAGCATCAAGGGTATCTCGTTGAGCAAATCGAAGTCTTTAACCAAGATGGTGATATTGTGCTTGCTTGCCAGCACCTCTATCTTGTAGACCGCCGTCAAAAATAGTTATTTAATTCTGTGATGAGGTGAACCATGTCCCAACGTGACCAACAATTTCGAGTTGCTATCCGAAAATTCCCGCCCTTTGAGTCTGCTATCGAAAAGGCTTGGGAGCTATTTGCTAAGCGCGAAGGTCTGAACATTGAACTTTATACAGAATCGCTGGATTTACAGCCATTAGAGCATAGCCTATTTGAAGAAGAGGGGCTGAAAAATGGTGCATGGGATATTGCCTTTATGTCAACCGATTGGCTGGCAATGGCACATGAATTGGATGCACTACTTGACCTGTCATCGTATATAGAAACTAGCCCACCTGATGATTACCCCACTGGCTGGACAGACTCTTTACTACGCCTACAGACTTTTGATGATGTGATATTAGGTTTACCCTATCATGATGGACCTGAGGTATTGATTTATCGTAAAGATTTATTTGATAGCCCCCTTGAACAAGAAGCCTATAAGTCAGCGTTTGGATCAGCTTTAGCCTTACCCAAAACATGGCAGGAATTTCATCAAATCGCACAGTTTTTCACTCGACCAGATGAAAATTTATATGGTACTGTCTTTGCCGCATATCCCGATGGACATAATACGGTATACGACTTTTTCTTACAGCTATGGACACATGGTGGTAGTTTGTTTGATACAGACGGGAATGTTCAAATTGTCACATCAGAAGCTGAACAAGCACTCAAATTTTATCGGATGATGCTAAATGACGAGTCCGCAATACATCCCAATGCACGTCAGATGGATTCGGTGCAATCGGGTTATGCCTTTGCCAATGGTGAGGTTGCTATGATGATTAACTGGTTTGGGTTTGCGGCGATGTGTGAAACTATTCCGGAATCAACTGTCAAAGGGAATGTTATGATTGGCAGTATCCCGTCATTAACTACGCATGAAACTGCATCCCTCAGTGCCTATTGGACACTATCTATCGCTCAGGGCAGTCCACATCAGGCATTGGCTTATCGTTTTGCTAAATTTTGCGCCAGCGCAGAGATGGATAAATTACTGACCTTAGAAGGTGGGATTGGTTGCCGTAAATCGACATGGCAAGATGATGAAGTGAACGAGGTGATTCCCTTCTATAATCAACTCGAAGATTTACATACCAATGCTCGTGAGTTACCGCGCGTCTCAAATTGGACACAGGTTGCGACTGTAATTGATGCTTTAGTATTGGATGTGATGAATACTGATAAACCTATCTCTGGCTTATTAGAACAAGCTCAAACCAAGCTCGTGACATTATTCTAGGTCAGCCAGCTTTTGAGTGTTTCGGCATCCTGTAAAAACTGTTCTATATCATCATCCCTGACGAATTCCAAAGATAAGACATGGTCGTTTTTGGATGTTTTCAGAATCTCTATATAGGATACCCAATCCGATGTACCCTCACCTAAAACACGTCTGTCCTTCGTATTGTCTGGATTCCAGTGGAAAACATGCACATTTACGATGTCTGGCAGAACACTTTGTAGTTCATGTTGTTTGCGTGCTAAGTCATGGGTATGTGGTGGTTGCCAAAAGGTTTTTAGATTGTCGTGATTGATGGCTTTGAGTAGTTGTTGTGTTGAGTCTAAGGTGTCTGTCAGGGTGTTACCGTGATATTCCAGTGCGATTTGAATTTGACGACTTTGTGATAGCTCAGCAATACGCTGGGCATCCTCAACTACTTGCAGACGATAGCTTTCATCCGCTTGAATTGAACCCTTCGCACCAGCCCAAACTCGTATAACAGATGTGCCTAATGCCTCGGCTGTCTCCAATACGGCTTCAAAATCGGGGGACTCTGCTTCCGCTAGCCGATAATATGAGCCATATGCAGAAATGGATAAGCCAGCATTCTGCGTCATGTGTTGGACATGTTTGGCGGTGTCCATATCCCCATGTGGAACATGAATATCACCACCCCATTCGATGCTTGATAAGCCAGCGGTCGTTGTTAATTCAATAATATGTTGTGCTGACAATTTACGAAATGTAATCGAAAGCATTCCTGTTGTTAACATCAAATCCTCAATTCCATTATTTAGCTTTAGTCACCGTCGATTGAAAAATATTCAACAGGGTCATTATTATAGACTGGGTTTTCTTTAAGTAATCCAATGTCTTCACCATTGCGTGTTGCATGGACATCATCACGATGATATTGAATGGCATAGGCAATGCGCGGTTCATCGGTATTATTTGCACCTGAACCATGTAAGGTCAGGCGTGTAAATGCAACAGCGTCCCCCGGCATCATTCGCATCGGCAGAAAAGATTCAGGCTCTACTGCAACAGTCCGATGACCATCTTTATCTTCACTTTCAACAGAATCAATCGTGCCGTCTAAATGTGTGCTGGGTGCAATTTGCAGACAACCATTTGCAGGTGACATTTCCACGAGTGCAATCCAAATATTGATACCTGGACCATCAAATCGTGTGTATTGATTATCTTGGTGAAAGTGAAACTTACCGCCGCCACCGCCATTTTTGACGGCAGTAAATGGAAGATAAAGGGTTGCAGAGCCTTGCATTAACTGGGATGCAATCGCGTTTA
>CAYGTY010000165.1:0-6145 GCA_964352825.1 uncultured Anaerolineaceae bacterium | reverse complement strand
GTACGGACAATATTATGTTAAAAAACGGTATCCTCAACCCAGCTATTAATTCACTGATTAGTCGTATACGACACACCAATATGTTGGTTATCTCTGACAGGGGCTTTCCATTTTGGCCAACTATCGAAACCGTTGACTTGTCCTTAATTGATGGTATTCCCACGGTACTTCAGGTTTTGAATGCCATTCGCCCCAACTTCGTTATCGGTGAAATCTACATGGCTGAACAGTTTAATCAGGTGAATACACAAGCTACTTGTCAACAATTCGCAGAAGCCATGCACGATATTGATGTACATTTTGAAGAACACGACGACCTAAAATTACGTGTTCCACAAGCGATTGGTCTTATCCGCACAGGAGACACTACCCAATACGCTAATATGATTCTTGTTTCTGCCTAAGTCATCAGTTTATTCTTTAGGAGAATGTTTAATGCCCGACAAAATTGAAAAATATGAACCCACATGGGAGTCCTTGCAACAATATGAGATTCCAGAATGGTATATTGATGCAAAGTTTGGCATCTTTATTCACTGGGGACTCTATTGTGTGCCTGCTTTTGGTAACGAATGGTATCCACGAAATATGTATCGTGAAGGCAGTAAAGAATATGAACACCATCGCAAAACATATGGCGACCATACCGAATTTGGATACAAAGATTTTATCCCAATGTTTACTGCTGATAAATTTGATGCTGACGAATGGGTTCAGTTATTCAAAGAAGCAGGGGCGAAGTTTATTATGCCTGTTGCTGAACATCATGATGGCTTTGCGATGTATGATAGTGATCTGTCCGACTGGACGGCTGTCAAAATGGGACCCAAGCGTGATGTCATTGGTGAATTAGCCGAAGCAACGCGTAAAGAAGACCTCGTGTTCTCTGTATCGAGTCATCGGGCGGAACATTGGTGGTTCTTTGACGGTGGACAAAAATTCCCATCTGATGTCCAAGACCCTGCCAACGATGGTTTATACGGTCCTGCGGTGGAGTCATCTGTGGATAACCTTCACTCTGCCGAATGGAAAAATAAAGACTGGAAACCACGCCCCAATGCGAAATTCCTTGAAGACTGGTTAGCACGGTGTTGTGAGTTTGTTGATAAATACCGCCCGCAAGTTGTCTGGTTTGATTGGTGGATTGAACAAATTGTATTTGAACCCTATTTGCAACGATTTGCTGCTTATTACTACAATCGCGGTTTGGAATGGGGGCTG
This sequence comes from uncultured Anaerolineaceae bacterium, assembly GCA_964352825.1. Classification (GTDB taxonomy): domain Bacteria; phylum Chloroflexota; class Anaerolineae; order Aggregatilineales; family Phototrophicaceae; genus UBA6055. The sequence goes on along the minus strand of CAYGTY010000165.1, from coordinate 4,924 downwards.
GACGTTGCGATCAACCATAAATTCAACTCTTATCCAGAAGGTGTGGCTGTCTTTGATATTGAACGCGGACAACTAAGCAATACACGCGGTCTGTTCTGGCAAAATGATACCTCTGTATCCAAGAATTCATGGGGCTATATTGATAACCATGATTATAAATCTGCTGGTGACATTATTGGCGATTTAGTCGATATTGTGAGCAAGAACGGGGCTTTATTACTCAATGTCGGTCCTAAAGCTGATGGGACAATCCCGCAAGTTGAACAAGATATGCTACGAGAAATCGGCGCATGGTTGCAAGTCAACGGCGAAGCCATTTATGATACCCGTGCATGGGATGTTTTTGGTGAAGGACCCACCGAAATTCCAGAAGGTGAATTTACAGATACAAAACGTAGTCCATTTACCTCTGCTGATATTCGCTTTACGAAGAAGGGCAATATGCTTTATGCCATGCTCCTCGATTACCCAGAAGATGGTGAAGCATTAGTGACATCACTGGGTGGTGACTCATCTGTGACTGTTAAAGGTGTCAAAATGTTAGGCTCAGATGAAACAATCACATGGTCACAAGATGGTGCTGGTTTACATCTATCTGTCCCTGCGGAAAAACCTTGCGATTACGTCTGTACTTATGCTATTGAACTCAGCTAATCTATCCAATCTCATGAGGGTGTCATGCGATGCCCTCATGCAATACGCCTCATATCTATCCATCGACATTATTCATAGGAGAAACCTTTGTGAGATACACAAAACTCGGTAAATCTAATCTAGAAGTCAGCAATATCTGCCTCGGTACAATGCACTTTGGTAGCCGTAATACAGAAGAAGAATCCTTCGCAATCATGGATAAAGCACTTGATATGGGTATCAATTTCTTTGATACGGCAAATGTCTATGGACGTGGTGTTTCTGAAGAAATTATTGGCAAGTGGATGAAAAGTCGTGGCACACGCAATCGAATCGTCCTCGCGACTAAAGTCTATAACAAAATGGAAGACGGGGGCTTACCCAACACAGGTGCAGGCATTTCAGCCTATAAAGTCCGTCAACATGTAGAAGATTCACTTGAACGTCTACAAACTGACCATATTGATTTATATCAAGTGCATCATATTGACCGCACCATTAGCCCCGAAGAATTTTGGAACATCTTTGACCGCCTCGTCAATAATGGGCAGGTTTTATATATGGGGTCAAGCAACTTCCCTGGATGGGGACTCGCGACGCATCAGATGCAAGCGATGCAACGTGGCTCAATGGGTTTTATATCCGAGCAGACGATGTTTAATTTGCTGTGCCGTTACCCTGAGCTTGAGGTGTTACCTGCGGCAGAGGCTCTCGGCATTGGTGTTATCCCATATATGCCGTTAGCAGGTGGCTTGTTGGTCGGTAAGAAAAAATCAGTGGAAGGCTCACGCACTAATCAAGTCGAAGGTGAATATGGCATTGAGTTGGGTGAGGGCAATCAGCAAATGAATGATTATTCTAAACTTTGTGCCGATCTTGGTGAAACTGAACATGCTGTCGCGATTGCATGGACGCTATCCCACTCTGCTGTTGATTCACCGATTGTGGGCGTGCGGACAGTTGGACATTTAGATGGGCTAGACCGTGCATCGGAGTTAGAATTTGATAATGAGACCCTCCAGAAATTGGATGAGATCTTTGACCCGAATAAAGGTCGTCCATTGCGTCTTGGATTTGCACCCGAAGCCTACGCTTGGTAGTACCTTATAAATTGACTGATGATGTTGTCATATAAATTGTGAGATAAATAAAATGGATAAACCAATGCGTCAGCCTAATATTGTTTTTGTTGTTACAGACGACCAAGGGTATGGGGATTTGGGATGCACAGGGAATCCGATTCTTAAGACACCCCATATCGATACATTTTATAATGACAGCATTCACCTACAGAATTTTCATGTGGGACCCACTTGCGCCCCAACCCGTGCTGGTATTTTGACTGGTCATTATGCCAATAGCACGGGTGTATGGCATACAATCGGGGGGCGTTCCTTATTGCGACAAGACGAAGTGACTATTGCTGATGCACTGAGGTCAGCAGGGTATCGTACAGGGCTTTTTGGTAAGTGGCATCTTGGGGATAATTATCCCTATCGCCCTCAAGATAGAGGCTTTGATGAAGTTGTCACGCATGGCGGTGGTGGCATTAGCCAGACCCCTGATTATTGGGGCAATGATTATTTTGATGATACCTATTGGGTCAATGGTGAACCCAAACAATTTGAGGGATATTGCACTGATGTTTGGTTTCGTGAAGCGATGCAGTTTATCGAGGCGAATCAAGAGCAACCCTTCTTTTGCTATATAGCACCCAACGCCCCTCATTCACCCTATAACGTCGAAGCTGAATATAGCGCACCTTACCATGGGCAGATGTCCAAAGACCGCGCCAACTTTTTTGGGATGATTGCGAATATTGATGAAAATTTTGGCAAGCTCCGTGCATGGTTAAGTGAACTGGGCTTGGAAGATAACACGATTCTGATTTTCATGACCGATAACGGGACGGCTGCTGGCATCACAGTAGACGAGAATGAGTATGCTGTAGATGGCTTTAATGCGGGGATGCGCGGTACAAAAGGCTCAAAATATGATGGGGGACATCGTGTGCCATTCTTCATCAGGTGGGTAAATGGTGGTTTAGATGGACAACGCGATATTACACAACTCACAGCCAATATTGATATTATGCCAACCTTGCTAGATTTATGTGGTGTTGACCCGAACCAATATCCATCTCACGGTCAAAGCATCCGCTCCTTATTAGATGATGCTGACACGGAATGGGCAGAACGGACATTGGTTACAGATTCACAACGCTTAACCAATCCCATTAAATGGCGAAAAAGTGCTGTTATGGATGAAACATGGCGTTTGATTGATGGGAAAGAACTCTATAATATTCGTCAAGACCTTGAACAACGGCATGACCTTGCCGAGCAATACCCTGATGTGGTTCAAGCCTTACGGGCGGAATATGAAGTTTGGTGGGAGATTGTTGCCGAGCAATTTGAGCAAGATATTCCGATTCCAATTGGACAAGCCCTTCATGAAGAAGTGCGCTTGACTTGTCATGATTGGCGCAACGATAGTGCTTTTACCCCATGGCATCAGGGGCTGATTCGTCAAGGGTATCAAGAGGATGGGTATTGGGAAGTGACAGCCGAACAAGCAGGGGAGTACACCCTTCGTCTGTATCGCTGGGCACCTGAGACCGCATATAAATTGACTGATGGTATTGAGGGTGATGATATTAGTTGGCGAAAAGATGTGATTACAGATAATTATGCCGACTGGTATACAGGGGGTGTTGCTTTGAGTCTTGAGCAGGCTGAGGTTGTTATTGACTTCCCAAATGGTGGGGAACAAATTCGACAATCAGCAGATATTGCCGAAGATACCGCCTGTGCAACATTTCAGGTGACACTTCCACAAGGTGCAATTCACCTGAATGGTAACTTTTCCTTACAAGATGGGTCACAAATCGGTGCGTACTATTTAACCGTTGAATATCAAGGTTAGTACTCATCCACAAAAGTTTTATTGGATTTAGTATCTGTTTAAATACCTATGATTTTTAAAACAAAGGTGCAAAAAATAATAACCACAGAGGCACAAAGGACGTAGAGAAAAGCAAGCGTAAAAGGCTTACAGAACATTTTGCACTTGGCGTTCTTGGCAATCTTAATGGTTTTATTTTCTATGTTTAAATTCACATCATACTATACTTTATAACCTCTTAGCATTTTGATTAATGTTACAATCGTATCTCATTGGACTTATTCCGAAAGGATATATCATGACAGAGACTAGCAAAATCCGTGTTGGCGTTGTTGGTGCAGGTGATAACACACGGCGACATCACATACCCAAATTACGCGCGCAAGATAATGTTGAGATCATCAGTGTGGTGAATCGCTCACGGGAATCTTCCCAACGGGTTGCGGATGAATTCAATATTCCGACAGTCTATTCAGATTGGCGTGAATTAGTCGAAGCAGACGACACAAACACAATTGTCATTGGCACATGGCCCTATATGCACCATTCTGTCACCTTAGCTGCTTTGCGCGCAGGTAAACATGTGATGGTTGAGGCACGGATGGCGATGAATGCAAAACAAGCTAGAGAAATGGCGACCCTCGCACAACAATACCCCAACCTTATTACTCAGATTGTCCCATCACCGATGACTTTACATCTGGATAAAACTATCAAACGATATATTGCCGATGGCTTTTTGGGTGAGATATTAGCGATTGAAGTTAATATGAAGCGAGGGTTTGTTGATTTTGATGGCTCTGCTCATTGGCGCGATGACCGAGACCTTAGTGGATTGAATATTATGGCACTAGGTATCTGGTATGAAGCAATTATGCGCTGGGTTGGCACTGCAAAAACAGTCATGGCAATGGGGAAAACGGTTGTAAAAACACGGAAAAGTGCTGATGATCATATCCTTGCAATCAATATTCCTGATCATCTCAATGTCATTGCGGATATGGTCTGTGGCGCGCAACTTTCACTTATGATGTCGAATGTGATAGGCTTAGCAACTGATGGTGAAACAGCGACTTTATATGGCACACAAGGTACATTACAACTCCGTGACGGCAAGTTATATGGTGGAAAATGTGGTGATGCTAGTTTGACCCCGATTGAAATCCCAAGTGAAGATGCGGGTGGATGGCGTGTTGAAGAAGAATTTGTGAACGCGATACGGGGTATCGAACCGATAAGCCATACAACATTTACTGATGGTGTGAAGTATATGGAATTCACAGAAGCGGTTCATCGGAGTATGGCGCGCGGAGAATCTATTTCTTTACCCTTAGATATTGTTTGAATCCGAAAGAATCATCTCCCTTTAAGCATCCTAAGTTAAACT
>CAYGTY010000164.1:9510-13871 GCA_964352825.1 uncultured Anaerolineaceae bacterium | reverse complement strand
TTTGTAGGGTTGATGCCGAGTCATCAACCGCTTCGGGCGCAGACATGGCAACGCCACTACATTCAAAACATATGACCACTTACTGAAGTATAACGAATTATCGTAAATTCAATATAAATAAAGTGATTTTCTTAAAATATAAAGTCTCGAAAGAAATTAAATATCAACCCTACGGAAATATACTGAAACCCCTTAGAAACAAGGGCTTGCCTTGTCCAAAAATACGATATGGATTTCTAAAACTGTAGGAGAGGGATTGCACCTTCCCCTACAATAACTAAAAAGGCTAGGATGATTCTTGTTTAGCTAATTCATAAGCCTTAGCAAATGCGTCTACCGAGATGCGGACATCTTCTTCTGTGGTTGCCCATGAACACACACTCACACGAATAACAGGTTCACCTTGCCAGTTTGAACCCCCACACCAGCATTTACCACTGGCTTGAATCAGCTTGAGGGTGTGTTCTGTTAATTCGGGGGTATCACAAGCAACGACCACTTGATTAAAAACGACATCATTGAGGATACGGAAACCATGCTGTGGCAATAACTCGGCGAAGCCTTGCGCCCGTTGGCAAAGTTGGGAAATCATCGCATCGACCCCACTGCGTCCTAATGTTTTGAGTAATGCCCAGAGTTCAACTCCGCGCGCCCGTCGTGACATCTCGGGAACATAAAGCAGATTATCGCGATTGTCACTGAATTGTAGATATGAGCCTGTCGCTTGTAAGGTACTCACCATTGTGGAACGGTCTTTACAGAGGACAATCCCACTATCATAAGGCGTGTTCAGGGTTTTATGCCCATCAACTGACCAAGAATCGGCAAGAGCTATCCCCTCAGTATATTGCCGTGTTGATTCACTGGCGGCTGCCCATAAGCCAAATGCACCGTCAATATGTACCCATGCCCCTGCTTGATTGGCTTTTTCGCAAACCTCTACAAAGGGGTCAAACGCGCCAGAATTGACATTACCCGCTTGCAGAATCACGAGCGTATTGTTATCGAGTTCGGGCAGTTGTGAGGCATCCAAGCGTCCCTGTGCATCAGCTTCAATCCATTCAATTTGTTTTTGACCGATGCCGATAATCGCGAGAGCTTTACGGACTGTTCCATGCGCTTGTTTGCTGGTGACAACACGAATGGGTGGTGCGCCGAATAAGCCATCTTCTGCCACATCCCAACCTTGATTTTTGAGTAGGGTGTTCCGTCCTATGAGCAAGCCAACCATCGTTGCAGTCGATGTACCACTGACAAAACCTGCTGCCGTTCCCTCTGCTAAACCTAATAAATCGACTACCCAGCGTTCACATAATGCTTCGAGTTTAGAGGCTATCGGCGACATGATATATAAACCTGCGTTTTGATCCCAGACATCTGCCAGCAACCGTGCAGCTAATGCAGTCGGAATAACGCCCCCATTCACAAAACCAAAGTAACGTCCACCGCCTTGTGCAAGGGTTGCAGGTGAACCGATATCATGTAGTTGCTGTAAAATAGCTTCACTCGCTTGCGGATTATCAGGCATTGGTTCATCAAGTTCGGCAAGACGCTCAATCGCGGAGTCTGTTGGGAAGACAGAACGATCTCGGACAATATCGAGGTACTCATAAGCATAGGTTATGGTTTGATTATAAATATCTTTATCGCGGTTGTGTTGGAACAAGTCATCCCATAAGTCGGTCATATCATTCATCATCTATCCTTATCGTCTGGCATGTATTTTATAGTGGGTAATAATGTAGAGTTTATCAGAGTAATCGTATCTATTCAGCTTATAGGGTAAAAAAGCTATTTCGGCTTATCCAGCGTCTTAATATGAGGGTTCATGAATAAGCTACTGGTCGCTAGAACATAAATGATGGTATAGATAACAAGCGTAATTTCTAAATTGAACCACTCCAAAAAGAATCCACCGAATACACCTCCTAAGGGCATCGCAACCAAAACGCCTGCTGATAAGATGCCAAAGATGCGCCCACGCATATCATCGGGTATGCGCCGATAGAGGATGGTTGAGATAATGGGATTAATCGGTCCTGCCAATAAGCCCGATGCGATAACAACAAGAAGTAATCCCCAAAAGGGTGGGAAAAGTGCAAATACCAGAAAGCGAAATGAGAGTGCAAAAAAGACAACTGCTAATAATAATCGCTGGCTCGGAACACGTTCTCCCAACCAGCTAAATATTAGACCACTGGCTAAAGCGGATGCACCGAATAAGCCAATTAGAATCCCAAATAGGGTTGCACCATCACCTGCTCCAAATACTGTTCGCATATACACAGGGTATGTCACAGCCGTCATCGAAAAATCAACCATATTGGTAATCATCACTGTCACAATGATGCTAAAAACAAAGTAATCCTTTTGTATAAAACGATACCCTGCTTTTAAGTCTTCCCAGTATGAGTTTCCTTCTTCGGGTTTGTTTTTGTCGATTAAACTTGAAGGAATAAATAAGATAATGCCGAAAGCCGATAAACCAAATGTCAGTGCATCAATTGTCAAAACGCCTGTTGCACCAAGCACAGCAATCAGCACACCTGCAATCGGCGCACCAATCATTGATGTGGCACGATGTAATGATTCGCTTAATCCGACAGCGCGTTCAACTGACATGCCAGCTTCTTCAGCTAATTCAGGTAACATCGCGCTCCGTGCAGAGCTTCCGGGGGCATCCATTAAGTTGCCGAGGAACACCAAAGCCAACAATTGCCAGAATTCTAAGCCGACGGTGCTATGCAAGATAGGGATAAGCAGAATCGTTAACCCACTGGCTAAATCTGCAACAACACTCACTCGTTTATAACCGAGGCGGTCTACCCACGGTCCACCAAATGATGTCCCAATGATAATCGGGGTGACACTGAAGAAGGCGACGATACCCGTCTGGACGACACTGCCTGTTGTCTCTAAGACAAACCATGGAATCGCGATTGCCGCCATTGCATCACCCGTGACCGAGATTAGCATTGTGATGAATAAGGTATAGAGCGGGATTCGCTTGCAATTTAACTTATTCATTATACCTATCCTTATATCATCTGATAGTTATCTTTTAATATGCTGATAGCGATTATATTGCATACTTAGACTTTCCTATACATTTAACGGAAAAGGGTATTTTTCGTTATAATGAAGTTAGTATAGTTTATTTAAAAGAGAGACTTATTCTTATGGCAAGAAAAACAATTGGGATTTTGACAGCAGGTGGTGATAGCCCAGGGCTAAATGCCGCGATTCGTGGGATTGGTAAAGCCGCAATGAGCCAACATAATATGCGGATTATTGGCTTTCGTGATGGCTTTCGGGGATTGATGGAAAACCGTGTTGTTCGCTTGGGGGCAGATGAACTCAGCGGGATTTTGACAATTGGTGGAACGATTCTCGGGACAAGTCGGGATAAGCCTCATAAGATGCCAATTGGTGGTAAAGAGATGGATATGACCGATGTCATGATCGAGAATTATCACAAACACCATTTAGACGCTTTGATTTGCTTGGGAGGTGGTGGTACAGCCAAAAATGCCTACCGCCTCTCGCAAAAAGGTATTAATGTTATTTGTTTGCCCAAGACAATTGATAACGATGTGAGTGGCACAGATGTAACCTTTGGTTTTGATACCGCCCTCAATATCGCCACTGATGCAATTGACCGTCTACACTCTACCGCCCATAGCCACCATCGGATTATTGTCTGCGAGATTATGGGACATAACACAGGCTGGCTGGCATTAGGGGCAGGCTTAGCAGGGGGTGCTGATGTCATTCTTATTCCAGAGATACCCTTTAATACAGATATTGTTGCGGAGTCGATTTTGCGTCGCAGTCGGGGTGGTAAGCATTTTAGTATTGTTGCTGTATCTGAAGGGGCAATGACAGAAGACGTTGGCAAAAAAATAGCAGAAGCGCGCGACCGTCGGGATAAAGCCGAAGCTGATCGCGATAAAGCCAAAGAAAAGGGTGATAAATCCAAGAAAAAAGATGCGAAAAAACGTCGCAAGAAAGCCAAAGCCGATCTTGCCGAAATCGAAAAAGAACGCTCAGCAATTACCAGCTTGCTCACTGCCGAGCTTGAGAAACGCACAGGGCTAGAATCTCGTGTGACTATTTTGGGGCATGTCCAACGTGGTGGGATTCCATCACCAGCAGACCGTGTATTGGCGACGCGTTTGGGTACAGCAACCGCACAATTTATCGCAGATGGTACATATGGAATTATGGTTGGCACACGCGGGGAAAAGATTATCGCCACCCCACTCGAAGAGGTTGTTGGTAAGCGCAAAAATGTCCCGCTTGACCACCAATGGCTAGAAACAGCCCGTGACCTCGATATTTGTCTCGGGGATCGTGATTAA
>CAYGTY010000164.1:5890-9410 GCA_964352825.1 uncultured Anaerolineaceae bacterium | reverse complement strand
CGTCTCGATTCCTAAAAATAATTAGCATGACCGATGGGTTGTGCTTTTTTATTTGACCTACCCATTTGGATAGGCACATCCTCACCATTGGTTGAATGTGGTCAGCCCCATAAACATGGCACAATACCAATATGAAAAATACCAAGGAGAAAACTATAGTGGCTGATACACTACAACAACTTTCAGATGCGATGGCAAATGTGGTTGAATCCACCGCCAATAGTATTGTTCGAGTCGAAGCGCGTCGTCGTTTACCTGCAACAGGTATCGTCTGGGCAGAGAACCTTATCGTGACCGCGCATCATGTGGTCGAATTTGAAGAAGACATCACCATCGGTTTACAAGATGGGACAACAGTCAGCGCAACCTTAGTCGGACGTGACCCCCATAATGACCTCGCACTTTTAAGAACAGAAGAATCCCTCACCCCTGCAACATGGGCAGGTGATGGTGATTTAAGTGTCGGCAACCTCTTATTAGCATTGGGTCGCCCAAGTGATAAAGTCCAAGCAACTCTCGGTGTCACAAGCGCATTAGTCAACACAAGCGACATCCGTAAACGTCGTGAACAAGCCGAAGAAATGCGCAAAGATCATCGGGGTCGTCGTCATGGTGGACGCGGTCGTGGTGGGCGTGGACGCGGTGGTCCTCATGGTATGGGACGCGCCCTTGCTGATGGGTATATCCAGACTGATGTCACGATGTACCCTGGGTTTTCTGGTGGTGCATTGGTGAGTGGTGATGGCAAAGTGCATGGTTTGAATACATCAGGTTTTGCACGAGGTGTCAGTATCGCTGTGCCTGTTGCAACGATTCGTAAATCTGTCGCAGCCTTGCTATCAGACGGCAAAATCCAACAAGGGTATCTCGGCATCGGTGTTCAGCCTGCTCGCTTACCTGAAAATATTGCAGAAGAGCTTGACCAAGATACAGGTTTATTGGTTGTCTCTGTCGAAAAAGATAGCCCAGCCCATACGGGTGGACTCATGGTCGGTGACATCTTGACCTCATTGGATGATGAACCCGTCGAACATGTAGACGAATTGCTCATTATGTTAGCCAGTGTTGCCGTCGGTTCAGAACTCACAGCTTCAATTGTACGTGGTGGTGAAGCCAAATCCCTCAAGGTGACGATTGGCACACGCGAATAACACCTGCTTACCTCTAATCTGATTCAACTTAACCCCTGTGACTTGTCATGGGGGTTTTGCTTTGGGGAGATTTCGCTATAATGTCGGCATGAAAAAGACACAATTCACTCACCCAAACCCAAAAGCATATCGCATCACCCAATGGTTCATGTTTATCGGTATATGTATCATTTTGTTGGCTGTTCCCTTACAGATATTAATTGCGCTAATCTACCCACAAGCCGTTCTATTTTACCTATCGGCAATCATCACACTCTGCCTTGTTGCCCCCTTATTACTCTATCTGGTCACAACACCGACAGTCTCAATTGATGAAATAGGAATTACGGTACACCCATTTTTAGGTAAAGCGCATCAGATAGAGTGGGAACAAATTGATACTGTAAAAGATTACCCGCTGTTGCCACGCCATAATCACGAAGTCAATAAACGGATACTGGTCGGGCGCAAACGCTATACATTAGCCGAGGGGATTATGCTGATTTCTCCACAGTTGCCGATGGTCTATCGCGTTGGTGGGTTCTTTGCTGGGGAAGGTGGACAAAAGGTGATTGCCTTCACCAATCGCACCCATGATAATTATGATGACCTGCAACGACAGGTGATGAAGTATACAAAAAAAGCTCATCAATAAATTTAGTATCCGCCAAAACTCAGTATAATACGAACATATAGTGAAACAGAACGAGGACACAATGATGAAACGCTTCATAGGTATTTTATGGCTCATTGGACTCAGCTTGATGGCTTGGTCTGTATCAGCACAGGAATTATATCCCGAAATTGAGTTTATTCCCTCGGGAGAGAATAACCCCTATGTTAATGAGAATGCCAACGCCTGTTATTATGGTGGCTCACTCTCGGGGAAATGTAATACAACCGATGTCAATGATGATAATGTAGTTGATGATTATGACCGCAATTGGATGTGGAATGCGGGTTGGCATCGTATCCGTTATGATTTTGCGATTTATGATAGTGATGGATTTGATGATGATTATGCACCTGTCCTACCAGATAGCGCTGTGCGCCAAATTGGTATGGAGCGTGGATGCTACGAAGTCAGCTATCAAGGTGTACCTCAACGCTATATTTTGTGGGAGGGTGGCGCAAGTGTCCAGACTGCACGACTCTACTTCCGTGATACCTGCGTAGGACCCTTCTTCTTTTTAGAGAATGTGATTGCAATTGAATCCGAAGTTGAAGCTGATGCTCTCTGTAAGCGTGACCGTGGTAAGCATCTTTATGCCAACCGCTTCGCATCATCGTTTTTTGAGTGTGTCTATTATCGCCCAGATTTCAGCACGCAATATAATTAGTTTGTGGTGAATTAACATTTAAACAGATTGTAAGGGAGTTAACCTTCCCTTACACACTCTATTTGAATTCTTCCTCTATCTGAAATCTATAAAAAAGTTACACCTTCGCCCAAATATATAAATCCAGCGCGCATCACATATAAAAACTTGTAAAAATACCATTAACTATAGGCTACCTGATTTACAGCGTCTATGTATACGGAGGCAGGGATATATAGGCTTCCCCCAGAATTTCTTAGGCATTATTTTTTGTAAAACTTGGGGTGTATTCATCACGTTATATTTGCGTAAGACACCGATAAGTATTCTGAAACAATTGGTTCATAATCTGTATGAGCAGTCAGATAACTGACTTAATTAATCAATTGATATGGGAGAAATATCGCTATGAAACGTATTACTTTAGCAATATTACTGATTCTATCGTTGGGGATTGTCTCCAGCGCACAAGATATGATGGATGGTGAAGCAGTCACCTTTAAAGTCACTATTGATAACATTGCCACAATCGGTTTATACGAAAACGCAGGTGTTCAAGCCATCCCTGTTGGTGGTGATAGTGCAGGTCCAGCTTTACCTGACAGCGGTTATGAAATCACATTCTCCGCAGAAGAAGGGCAATACCTATCCTTTGTTACCATGTTAGCACAGTCGAATGACCTTTTCTTCGCACCTGATGCAACAGGTATCGCACTTTATGATATGGGCGCACCGATTAGTGGCGACATCACCGACCTAGTTTGGTTATGGGATGCGGGTACAGAAGTGAATCAGCCGATTGGGGAAGGCGACCAACAAGCTCCACGTCAATCTGCGCCCAATACAGGCGATGACGAAAATGGCGTAACAACCCTTGTTACAAACCTCGATGGTGACATGAGTTATCCATCAAGTGCAGACATCATAAGTGTCAATATCGTATCAAATGATGATGGTACATTTACACTTAGCATCAACAACGTATCAGGTGATAGTGACTTTGCATCCGCAATTACGCCAGTTGTATGGGCAGTCCACAGTAGCCGTACTGGTGATATGATGATGGATGAT
>CAYGTY010000164.1:0-5790 GCA_964352825.1 uncultured Anaerolineaceae bacterium | reverse complement strand
ATGATGATGGATGATAGCGAAGATACTATGGAAGAAGACTCCGACGAAATGATGGACGAGGATTCTGATGAAATGATGGATGACGACATGATGATGGACGATATGATGGCTGTCCACGGGGTTTTCTTCACAGAAGGCGATGCCGATTATGGTTATGGTCTAGAAGCTGTTGCTGAAGATGGTAACCCTGCACACCTCGTAGCAACGATTGCAGGTGGTGACTTCGGTACACCGATTACCCCAGTTGTCTTTGCTGTACACGATAACATGATGGACGGTGGCGTATTCTTCACATCAGGTGAAGCTGATCGTGGTAATGGGCTTGAAAATGTTGCTGAAGATGGCAACCCTGCATCATTGGTTGACTATGTGACAGCAAACTATGAAGTCGCTGGTGTTGCCGCTATCCCAATTGGTGCCGATGAACCCGGTCCAGCATTACCCGGTAGCAGCTACAGCTTTGAGTTTACAGCTAGCCCAGGGCAAAACCTCTCCTTTGTGACCATGTTTGTTCAATCCAATGACATTTTCTTCGCACCCATTGAATCTGGCATCGAACTCTTTGATGCAGATGGACACCCAGTACATGGTGGTGTATCAGGTCAACTCCTACTCTGGGATGCAGGCACAGAAGTTAATGAAGAACCTGGTGTTGGCGATAATCAAGCCCCACGCCAAGCAGGACCTAACACAGGCGATGATGAAATGGGGGTTGTTCAATTGGTAGATGATGGTTTCACTTATCCAAACGCAACCAGCATCATCAGCGTTCACATTTCAATCGTTGACGATATGATGGGCGAATAGTCTCACTAAAAATAACACTATCGTACTTCTTAAACAGAGTGGTGAACGCCATTCTGTTTTTGTTTTCTAGACTTTATCGTCGAGTATTTTAAGAAATTGTAAAAATTTACGTCTTTTTGACAACATCATGTCACAATTTTGTTATAATAATTACAATAGACATAAATTATGACAGAGATAAAGGTATTTCATGTCTGAAGATGTTGTCTCTTTAGAAGTTTCGGTAATGAATTTAATTAAACGCTTTGTACAACGCCAGCAAGTCACGCTGGATGCCTTCCGTGCGTTACGCCCCGCCATTGTTGATGCTAAGCATATCACTTGCGATGAGCCAAAGTTAATTGAAATCCTGACACAATATATGGATGACCCGTGGCAAGGACATTGGCATGAATGGTCATATTATTTCCAAGGTGCAGGATGCCGATTAATTAATGGAAAAACCGCCGAGATTATTGAGTGGGAAGCAGCAGACCTTAATACATTTGACCGCTATTGGTTTGTCAATTGGTTGGAATGGTTGTGGATGTTTCATCCGCAGGACGATGACCTCAATCTACTTAAAGATTATTATAGTCACCGTCCCAATCGTTATCAATTATACGAGTTGATATTCCCCATGTTGCAATTACTAAAGGTTGAAGGGTATATCAATCAAGATAAACGCCAGAAAAATATGTATACCCTCGTTCATAAAGAAGAGAAAGTCTAATCTCCTCGGATTATAGAATGGAGCTATCTTTGCGACGTAGATAGGCTAGCGCTTGCGGATGGTTTTTCACAAAGCGTGTATCGACTTTACCAATATTCCCCAAAATAGAAATCGCCATCTGATGTAATGGTTTTTTCAATCCAATGAACACGTTGCTCGCATTCTTCTTATGCTTGGGCAATAACCACTGAACATTCATAAGTTCTGAAACTGATGCTCCAATAACCATGTCTGTGAAATCGAATACAACATGAATATGTGAAATCGGTGTTTTATCCATCAATATTAATGTTTCAACTTCGGCGCGTTGTAAATTCGCCAACGTAACATTTTTACCGCAATCCCAATAAATAACACGACCACCTAGAATTGATTGTACTTTTATAGACATGGTACTTTTTTCCTATATTCTTTTTGTGCGATGAGTTAAATTGATTATAAATTAATTTACAAAAAGTAAAATTAAGATTGTCGATTTACTCATAATTAATTATCGATTATCTTAAATTAATTATTAAACATAAGATATTCATTTTCAGAGATAGTTCGGGAGAGGCGCGAATAATAAGAGGTTCATTGAGGCACATTAAAAACAAAAGCGCGAGGTTTCCCCCACGCTCATTGTCGAATAATTGATTTATTTGTTGGCTTCTAAATTAGCAACAATCGCTATCGCCACCACAGCAAGCCGTATCATTATCGGCAAGGACTGTGATCAATTGTCCACCATTACTTGCAATCGGAATCTCACCAATCGACAAAACAGCAGGCATAGATTGGGCAATAGGTGTTCCACAACATGCGTCACCCGCTTCGGCGAAATCGGTACTACATACCCCTGTTTCAGGTAAATTCAGTTGCACATCACGCGCAGCTTCCCAATCGCCGACTAAACCAGCAACCACAGAGCGAACTTGCTCATAACCTGTCGCCAATAAGAATGTAGGCGCACGTCCATAACTTTTCATCCCGACGATATAAAAGTCTTTTTCGGGTTGGCGCAGTTCAGCTTCCCCGTGTGGGCGAACTGTTCCACAGCTATGAATGTTGGGGTCAATCAATGGAGCAAGCGCACGGGTACTTTCTAAGGCTGGGTCAAGGTCAAGTCGTAATTCACGGAGTGGATCAATATCAGGACGCGCTCCAGTACAGACGATGATTTCATCAACAGAGATGCTATAGGGTAAATCACTCATCTCGCCAGAGACCGACAAGCTATTATTATCTAATTCAATTTTCGCGATGCGGAAGGGGGCAACAATCTCAACAACGCCACTATCAACTGCGGTTTGAATCCGACTGCCCAACTGACCACGCGCTTCGAGAGCATCCGCATCTTGTCCACCATACACTTTTTGCAGGTTCGTGCCACGCATAACCCATAACACTTGAGTATTTGGGTAATCGTCTTTGAGTGTGGTTAAGTCAAGCAAAGCATTAATCGCAGAGTGTCCGCTCCCGACAACCATCACCCGTTTATTGGTATAGCGTTGTTTTACATCCCCTTGAATATTCGGAATACCATAAGTGATGCGATCTTGATAGCGTTTTTCACCAATTGCAGGTAAGCCATTTGCGCCGATTGGATTGGGCTTATGCCATGTTCCTGAGGCATCAATAATGGCACGGGCTTTGATAAAGGCTTCATCACCATTGCTGTATTCGACATGGAGTATAAATGGCGCGTCATCACGTCCTTTGTCTTTCATCTTATCGATATTGCTACGGCTGATCGCGACAACTCGCGCCCCTGTATATAGCACATCACGCACTTCAGGAAGCTCGGTAAATGGACGCATGTATAAATCATAAAGGTCTTTACCTGTTGGGAGTTCATCTTTTGGGGGCATCTGCCAGCCATGATTTTCTAATAAGCTAACACTGGCACTATCCACATTAAATTCCCAAGGGGAGAACATCCGCACATGACCCCATTGACGTATATTCGCGCCGACTGTTTCGCCCGCTTCAAATAAAATCGGTGTTTCACCACGCTCTAATAAATGTGCTACTGCTGACAGACCAACAGGTCCACCGCCAATAATTGCTACAGGTAAAGTTGTCATTTCTATATCCTACTTATATATTGATGTTTATCTATATATCTATCATATCGATATTCGTCAATATGTCAAGCAGAAATATCTTATTAGGTCATTTCAATATTTTGGCATGATATATCGTTCAAAAGCCTAACGCAGAGATATAGAGAGGCGGAGATACGAAGAATTAATGGATGAATCGGTAAACGTACCATGGATTATGTTAAAAAACTGCCGACTCATCACTCATATTTAATCACTTAACTTGGCGGTTCAAATATTTGTGGGGTGCTATGATTACCAATAATCTGCAATACACCCCCATCTCATCACACTTAATTCGTGGATAATTGTCTAGCCCAAGTATCTGTTTTATAGAGTAACTAATGGCTAAAGTGAAAACACCGAGGACTGACTATAAAGCTTGGAGCATTGGATCTTGTTCAACTAGAAATGCCTTCGCGTCATCCATCGTTTTAAAGGTACGAAAACGAACACGATACATACTGCTACCTGCTTGCGATAAAAATGAAAGCATTGGATTTTCTGTGATAGTTATCACCCAGCCGAGTCGATCATTAGTAAATAGAGGTTCAATAGCTTTGCGTATCTCAAGCAAGTTAGTAGGGTATTTTTCTAAAGCTTGGAAATCCCAAAGTGTATGTACCAGTGGTAAATCTGACTGAGCCAACATCTGACTGACATTCATGCAATCTTTCATAAGTTGTTCAGTATTCCATTCGTAGGGTGTTACCAGAATAATATGATTTTCAACCACCCACTGAATCGTATTTTGTGACATGATGTTTCTATCCTATGCTTTATCTGATTACAATAAAGGACATTTTATCATGTCAAAATGAATACAGGATAAATTAAATTGTCTGAAAAGAAAGAACCGCGAAGGGTTGCTTCACGGTGTATGCTGGGATTTTATTTTAGCTATCGGTTGAGATTTTTCGTAAGCGCATCGGGGATTGTTTGGGTAAGCGTTCAATTTCTCCACGTGCTTCGAGGTCAAGCTGAACCGACTTGGTATACCAGCGTACTGACCCCGGTTTAGGGAATAACTCGGGTGGGAAGTCTTGTCCTGCCAGATGACTATGCACACCTGCTTCCAAGTCTGCAAAAGTCATACTTCCCTCAGTCGGCAAAACTGCCAAAATCGCATCTCGTATCAGGCTATACTTTTCTTCATTTAAATTTTCGCGATGGTCTGGATGATTCACATTTCGGGCTTGAATACTGGGCATGATTTTGTTTCCTTTCTGATTTGATGTTGATTCTATTGTACGAAACATCAGTTGCGATGACTTGCGAAATCCTGCTAATTTTATACTGTCTTGAGTTTTGCTCGATAAGCAGAAGGCGATACGCCACAATCTTTGCGGAAAGCATGAATAAAAGCACTCAGGCTTTGATAGCCAACTTCCAGCGCAATATCAGTCACACGTATATCCGAAAATTCGAGCAGGCGACGGGCTTCACCAAATCGTAAGCGCATCACATATTGATGAACGGTCATATCAAAAGCTGATTTGAACAGACGTGCAAAGTGATATTCGGATAACGCCACTTGTTGAGCAACATCTTCTGTTTTGATCGCTTGCAGATAGTGTGTATCGATAAATTGACGGGCTTGTAATAAACGGGGTGCAAGTTCTGTAATCGTAACACGCTTATGTTGGCTTAAGCTCAGAACCGCTTGATGCCTCAGGCGCAATAAGTTTAAAACCTGCCCGACCACATCCAAAAATAAATCATCCGCATCGGCTAAATGAGTCGTTTGGGATAAAGACTGCAACAAATCCGACATCAAATCACCTTGAGGTAGCGGAATCATGTGCAGTAACTCGCTGAACTGTGCAGGAATCCCTAAAAAGTCTGCCATATCTGCCACAAATCCAGATGCGACACATAAAACCATCGTCTCGGATTGGTCATCTCCAGATAATTGCCTGAGCGTGTATGGTGTTTCAGTGGGTTGATTGAGATAGAGATAGTGTTCTGGTGTTAGGCGTTTTCTATTAATCATTAGTTGACCAGCACCCAATGGAAAGACAATAAATAGATAATCCGCCATTGGCAAGGTCAGCGGTGTTTGGGCTCTCCCTATCCACAAGGTATTGAGCAAGGTCACATGCTCAGTTGAGGCATCAATGATAGGGAATGTATCGCGCAGAATAATCATCAAACTGAATCCAAGTCTATCGTGTCAGTTTGATTATA
>CAYGTY010000163.1:0-13896 GCA_964352825.1 uncultured Anaerolineaceae bacterium | reverse complement strand
GTCCTTTTGGCTTTTACACACCTTGATCTAAACAGAAAAATTTTCTGAGAGGGTAGGGGGAAATCAAAAAAACTGTTCGCATTTGTAGAACTATTTTTATACTCGGTATTATATAGGCTTCTGAATGAAATGTGTAAAGTCTACTGTATATCAATATTACCCAATAAAGTTTATCTACAAATCAAGTAGGAAAACTATATAACTACAGCAAATAGTTGTTTGCTGTAGCTATTGAGATCAAAACACCAGGGATAAGTCGGGTTGAAATTTAGATTGCTAATGATGAGGTAACATGGCAACTGGAGTGGTTGAGCTATTTTTGACGGTATCCTATCTTGTAAGCTACATTAACCTAAGTGTAATAAATTTTATTCTAAAATTTACTTTTAGACTTTAGAGCAACAAAGGTGATCTTAAGCTCGACTTCGTCAGATACATTTGCCACCCCTGCTGCTTCAGGAATTGTCATATCAAAATCTTGGTATGTAATAATCGTTTCTGCCTGACCTTCAAGACGATCTTCGGTGACAAGGGTGACTGTTGTATAAAACATCACTTCATGCGTTACACCGTGCACCGATAAATCACCTTTGATCTGAAAATTGATCATTTCACTGTTTGTTATATTTATGGGCAGGTCAATGAATTCTTTGGGAGTGAACTCAGCAAACTCAAACTCATCTTGATCTGCTTCAAGGATTTGACCACGAAGGGCGCGGTTGCGTAATTCATTATCGGTAGTTAGCGTTCGTACATTAATCCGTATTATGCTAAGTTGAGAATTATCAGGATTATCAAAGTCAATCAGAATTTCGCCTGCAATTTGATTGGTCTTACCCACAACCGTTTTGGGATTACCTAGTAGCACTTCATCAATATGGAACATAGCTTCAGATTGCTCAGGATCAATGCTGTACAATATCCTTGAATCTCCTGTATGTAGAGTCAAATGCGATGAAGTAATGGGTGTACTTGCACGTCCGTCTCCACCGGAAAACCAGATATATGCAATGACCAAACCACATAGTAAAACAGTGGCAAACACAAGTGATATCAAGCCACGAATAATGTTTTTGGGCATGATGTCCCTATTCTTTTCAGAGTAATATCAGCTATAAAATTCACTTTAGAATTTCACCAGAAATGCCGTAAAGTACATGATGGCAATTCCTACAGTCACACCACTCAGATTGACCCAGTTGATGATAGGCAATCCCATTCGTGTGCTATCTTGTGCAATAAGCTTGCCAACTTCCCATACAACTTGCAGAATTGCTCCGACACCGATTGCCAAGAAAATTGTGGCGAGAATTGGGCTGAAGGCAAATCCACCAATCCATGTACCCAAAATTGCGGGACCACCAGCCAGAAGTAACAATAATGCAAAGTGCTGTAAGCCTGGATTCTTACGCACGATAGGGGCGGCAATGCCAACACCCTCAGTGATGTTGTGAAGAGTAAAACCAAGAATGAGAAACGTTCCAAGAGCTGCTTCTCCTAATGCAAAAGCTGCACCAATTGCCAAACCTTCACCAAAATTGTGTAGACCAATCCCAAGTGCAATCCGATAGGAGATACTCAATGGTGTGCTGTTCTGTCCGTGTTGTAAGCTACCAACAGCAATAAGCATACCAAGGGATATCAAAGCAATGAAAATGACCATTGGCACACCCTGCCAGAACTGCGGTAATTCACTTGCAAATTCTTGTGCGTCAAGCCATGTGCCCACTGCCAGAAACACGAGCAAACCAATCGTAAGTGACAATACGAAGTTCATGCCCTGTGTACCTAACCGCTTCATAAACGGATACCATAACATGCCAAGAAAAATTGGGACAATTCCAACATATAGACCAACTAAGCCAAAACGAGAAAATAAATCTACTGAAGGTTCGGGTGTTTCAACAGCGACAGCAATTTCACTTGCAAATGTTCCGCCGAGTTCGGTAATGAGTACAACCTCATGGGCTTCTTCTTGCACCCAGGGATACGAGATTGTAAAAGTAGCCTGTCCGAACCGTGGAATTGTAGTTGATGGCTCCGCCATGAATTGCCAGTAGGCTTCATCAACTAACACTTGTGGAATAGTCACATCTTGAGGACCATCGTTAACAACTTGAACAACAATGCGACCTGGTTCTGGTAAAATAATTTGTTGTATCGAAATCTGCTCGACTGGGGGACCTGAAAGTTCCGATAGTCCACCTTCAGTGGTCACAATGAGAGCGGCAATGATCCCTAGTAGGATAAGCGGCACTAAAGCCAATGCCCATGCAATACCACTCAGATTATTATCTTGTGCTGGTGATTGTTGTACTTGCTCGCTCATGATTCGCTTTCCTCCTCACGCCATGGAACTGTGTTACCCTGCGTGGCACGTTGATCCCATTCCTCATCCAAACCAACGGATGCCAGCGCATCTGCGAAATCTTCTTCATTGACAATGTTAAAGTGTCCCATCCATCCAAGCTCAGTGAATTCCGTTACATGAGCATGAAACATATATGATCCGGGCCAGCGATAAGAAAATTCCAATATACCGCGCTGTGCCTGTGCTTGCATGACAGTGTCAATTGTGCGCGATGTGGGTTCGAGTGTCGTTCCATGATCATAATAATCAAAGAACTCAGCATGTAAATGGAACGAGTTGATTGGATCAAATTCGGTGATATTTATTAGATAAATGCGAATGCGCTCACCGACCTTCGCCGGAATATGGCGTCGCATATATTCAAAACCGACGGTGTTGACAGCGTAGATTTCGTTTCCACCATCAAAGTTAGTGTCAAACCCATTCATGACCATCACAAATTCACGAGCTGGTGTACGACCCACTTTGGGATCAACAATGAACGCGCCATAAAGCCCTTTATGAACATGGCGTTTGAGCGGAAGAGCATGACAGTGATAAAGATGACAGCCAAATGGCTCAGCATCAAACTCATAAACTGTTTCTCCACCAGGAGCAATTTCTCCATCTCCTGCCCCAGGTACACCGTCCATTTCAAAGGGATGAACACCGTGAAAATGAATCGTATGGGGATGACTACCAAAGTTACGGAAGTGAATACGAATACGATCTCCTTCCGTACAGCGAATAGTGGGACCTGGAACACGACCATTGTAAGTCCATGCTGGAAAGAAAATACCCGGTGCCACTTCTATTTCGATATCACCAGCATCAATAGTGTATTCGCGGAGTGTCTGACCGTTGGGAAGTTCACTGACTTCACCATAATCCCAATCTGTCAGCATTTGGAGTGGGTCAAATCCATTACGTTCATGATCGACTTGGCCCATCATCATCATAGTACCATCATGACCTGGCATTACTCCCATATCGGTGGTTGCACTCTGTGTTTCATCCTGAGCGGTCACGTTGCGCCCCAGTAAAGTGGCTCCGAGCGCACTGGCAATAGTTCCTATCCCTATTCCAAGAAACTTACGCCTTGAAAAATAGTCTTGAATTTGATTGCTCATAAAGAATACTCCAATAATTTTTTTAATATACCCACATTCTAATTTTAGATTATTCTAAAAATGTGTCAAGCATATATTTTTATCAAATAATATTGTGGTGTTGAGAATATTTGACAAATTAGAATTGTTCTGATAATATATGAATATATGCTCATATATTCAGGATTTAAAATGATTAATTCAACAAAATCACATACCTGTGGAGATGTTTTAAACGATGATGTGCATTTGGCTGAAGCAGATATATTAGAAGAAGACAAGGCAGCAAGTTTGGCTGAATTATTCCGTGCGATGGGTGATACAAATAGAATGCGGATTATCAGTTTGTTGTTACATCATGAACTCTGTGTTCATGACATTGCTTTTCTTTTGGATATGAGTCAATCGGCAGTGTCTCATCAGATGAGATCACTTCGACAAATGCGTTTGGTCAAATCTCGAAAAGAGGGTCGGCATGTGTACTATACCCTAGATGATGATCATGTGCGTCAAGTCTTTCAGATTGGATTAGAGCATGTAGAATGCGGATAGATTCCGCTTTTTTTACAATAATATATGAACATATGCTCATATATTCATTGGTTGAGATCATGTATCAATTAGGAACTTCAGATATGAATCAATACAAAACAAATACCCTTGTTATTGGCGCAGGACAAGCAGGACTAGCAGTTGCTTACTATCTACAATCAACCAGCTTATCTTATCTCTTGCTTGATAGAAACGAGCGGATTGGTGATAGTTGGAGGCAACGATATGATTCGCTCTCATTATTCACTAGCCGTGCATTCAGCGCATTGCCCGGAGTTGTGTTGGATGGTGATCCAGATGGCTATGCAACTCGAGATGAAATTGCCAATTATTTTGAACGCTATGCACAGCATTTTGGCTTTCCTGTACATCTCAATCAATCAATTCAAACATTGGAAAAAACGCCTACAGGCTTTCAGGCGACAACAACAAGAGGTGATATTTACAGTAGCGATATTGTTATCATAGCGACGGGTGCATTTCAGGAAGCAAGAGTGCCTCAAATGTCACAGGACTTCGTGCCAGATGTCAGGCAATTCACAGCCCAGAACTATCGTAATCCGAAACAAATTCCGGATGGCAAAGTCTTAATTGTTGGAGATGGTGCCAGTGGGCGCGATTTTGCACAGGAATTAATTCAAACACATTCTGTCTTATTGGCGACAGGTCGATCTCGTCGCTTATTTCCAGAAAAGCTATTTGGGAAGAGCATCTGGTGGTGGTTAGATAAATCTGGTTTATTATATGCCCGAAGCGACAGCATCATCGGAAGAATCATGCAAAAGACCGACCCATTTCCCGCTCGGGGCAGGCGACGCCAGACATTAAACGAAAAAGGGGTCGAAATTCTTCCCTACTTAACCTCAGTCGATGGCGATACCGTTCGTTTTGCTAATGGGCATGTTGATCGGGTGACGAGTGTGATTTGGGCTATTGGATATCGGGACAATAGTGATTGGGTTGCTATTCCGAGTGTCAAAGATAACAACGGAAATTTCATCCATGAGGAGGGCATATCACCTGTTGATGATCTCTACTTTATTGGTCGCTCATGGCAGCGCACTCGCGGATCAGCACTAATTACGGGTGTAGGTGACGATGCATATTATCTTATCCAACAAATTCAGAAAAACAGATCAGCCTCAGTTTCAAAATCTACGATTATGCAAGGAACATAAATATGGTCAACAAAACACAAATCGAATTGAATTTAGTCCTTCCTGAGATAAGCGTTGACGACGAGTGCGTGGAAATCTTGACGGAACGTCTGTCCCGGTTAAAAGGAATCGAAAAAGCGCATGTAATAAGTCAAGATGACGAGTCTCAATTATGCTTACATTTTGATCCCAACCTGATCTCTCTGGGAGAGGTGAAGCGGATCGCTCGTACCAGTGGGGCAAGCATCACAGATCGTTATCTTCATGAACAGATTGCTTTCAAAGGATTGAACACTGCCGACTCAGCGCAAAGTCTGCAAAAGTCACTAACAAAGCAAGATGGTGTAATTCATACATCGGTCAATTATGCCGCCGGACTGATTTTTATTGCTTACGATACTGAAGTGATCCAACGACCAGCTATTGAGACGATAATCCAGAACCATAGCGCAAGGATAATTGAACATAGTCAGCAAAAAACCGACAGACATGAAGAACATGAACACGCTGGACACGATCACGGTAGTGCTCCAGAGTTCCTACCGCATTGGTTGCAGGAAAAGTGGACACTATTTCTTGTTGGATTCGCTGGAATTTTCTTCGCTATTGGCTTTGTGGGTGAAACTTTCCTCGGAATGAATGAAACTGTAGCAACGATGTTCTTTGTTCTAGCATATGTTGCCGGAGGATATGATATCGCCACCCATGCTATACCCGGATTATTTCGTGGTGAGTTCGATACCGATGTATTGATGTTAGCGGCGGCTGGCGGTGCGGCTATTCTCGGTGAGTGGGCGGAAGGGGCTTTCTTGCTGTTTCTGTTTGCACTCGGTCATGCTGGCGAACACTATGCGCTGGATCGCGCCCGTAGTGCAGTCAATGCACTTGGAGAGCTGATGCCTAAAACTGCCCGTGTGCGACGCGACGATGAAATCGTTGAAGAACCTGTTGACGAGCTTCAGGTTGGTGATGTGGTTGTTGTTCGCCCTGGAGATCGAATTCCTGTCGATGGTGAAATCAGCAGTGGTGCAACTGCTGTCGATCAAAGCCCGATTACTGGCGAGAGTGTACCCGTGAATAAAACTGAGGGTGATGAGGTATTTGCAGGCACCATCAATCAAGACAATGCTGTGGATGTTCGGGTAACTAAACTGGCAGCAGATAATACCCTTAACCGTGTCATGCAGATGGTGGCAGAAGCACAAGGTCAGCAAAGTCCGACCCAGCGGTTTACACAGAGATTTACCTCATGGTTCGTTCCAGCAGTGTTGATCGGTACGTTTCTGTTTGTGGTTATCCCACCGATCTTAAACCTGTCCAGTTTTCAGGACAGCTTCTATCGAGGGATGCTTCTGCTAGTGGCTACTTCGCCATGTGCGTTGGCGATTGGTACTCCAGCCGCCGTACTCTCTGGAATTGCACAGGCAGCACGTAATGGTGTCTTGATTAAAGGCGGTATTCATTTGGAGAATCTAGGAGATTTGCAAGTGATTGCCTTTGATAAGACCGGAACGATTACACGTGGCGAATTTAAAGTTTCGGATATCATCGCGTTAAATGGCTATAAACAGAACGATGTTTTGAAAATTGCTGCCTCAGTTGAGCAACAATCGAACCACCCCTTAGCATTAGCGATTGTGCGTACAGCTCAAGCTCAAAACCTGAATTTGCTTGAGACTGACGGCTTAGAAAATGTTGCGGGTAAAGGAGTTCGTAGCCAGATCAATGGAAAGCCCGTTTTGTTAGGTTCGCTGAGACTGTATCGTGAAACAAATGCACCAGACTCGAACGATGAGGTAGAACAAACAGTCGAAAAGCTTGAGCGAGCGGGTAAGACAACGATTATCGTGAATCAGAATGACACATTCATCGGTATTATCGCACTGTCTGATGTGCCACGTGACACAGCTAAAAACGTCATGCGGAGCTTAAAGAATATGGGTATCAAACAGTTGGTGATGCTCACGGGTGACAATGACGATGTGGCAAAAGACATTGCGAATCAAGTCGGATTGACCGATGTTCGCGCAGAACTCTTACCAGAAGATAAGCTCGATGCGATTAAATCTTTGAAGAAAGAGTATGGAGCTATTGCGATGATTGGTGATGGTGTCAATGATGCCCCAGCACTAGCAACGGCAACAGTTGGTATTGCGATGGGTGGTGCAGGCACAGCCGTTGCACTCGAAACTGCCGATGTTGCGCTCATGGCAGACGATCTTAATAAATTGCCCTTTGCTGTTGGTTTGAGCCGTGCGAGTCGGCGTATCATTCAACAGAATCTCGTTATTTCACTCGGTATAATTGGATTGCTTATCTTGTCCTCAATTATTGGAGTTGTTCAGCTTAGCGGGGCTGTTGTCTTACACGAGGGGAGCACGATTCTCGTGGTATTGAATGCACTCCGTTTATTAGGATATAAGGCGGGCAAGTAGCAGATGAGAAATTTCAATACAAATGATTGGAATCGTATACGTTACAGTCTCTATGAACCTTTCTATGATTTCATTGGTAACTTGTTCAACGTTGCACGTCGAAGATCTATTCAACTGCTAAACCTCAACCCAGATCAAAGGGTGCTGTTATTGGGTGCTGGAACAGGGATTGACCTTGAATTTCTACCAAAAGATATACAGGTAGTGGCTATAGATATTACACCAGCAATGATTAAACGTATGGAAGAGCTCGCGGCAAAACTCGATCGTCAGGTTGAAGCACTTGTCATGGATGGACAAACACTTGATTTCCCAGATGAGACATTTGATGCTGTAGTTTTACATCTCATTCTGGCTGTGATTCCCGATCCTTATGCTTGTATTTCTGAGGCAGTGAGAGTACTCAAGCCAAATGGACAAGTAGCAATCTTTGACAAGTTTTTGCCAGATGACGCTGACATAAATCTAAGGCGAAAGATAGCAAATGTTGTGGCAGGGTTTTTCTTCTCCGAGATTAACCGTCGTCTTCAACCCATTATTGCGATCACACCGCTGGAGACTATCCACGAAGAATCAGCACGCTTTGAGAAACTGGGCTATCAGATAACAATCTTGTAGAAAACCACAAATGAGAATCAAGGAGAATATGATGACAAATATTCGTTATAAGCTTATTGAGTCGATAATAAGGAAATGTTTATGAATATCCTCATTCTAGGTGGCTATGGTAATGTCGGTAGCATGATTGCTAGATCACTCATCGAAAAATCGGATGCCAAGATAGTTATTGCGGGTAGACGCTATACGCAGGCACAGGCGGAGGCAAGCCAATACGCCGAACGGGGAATAGCACGTGAGATAAATGTAGCAGATATTAAAGATTATGATGTGATCCTTAAGGATGTTGACCTGGTTATTACCTGCTTCGACATTCCCAATGATCGTTTTCCTCGCGCTTGCCTTGAAAGAGGTGTCAACTACGTTGATATTTCTGCTGAACAGAAGGTTCTCTCACGTATCGAAGCACTGGATGATTTCGCCAAGGAGCATGATGCAACGGCTTTGATCAGCGTAGGGCTGATGCCGGGAATTTCTAATCTGATGGCAAAACGTGGCATAGAGCAGTTTGGAGAAGCACAGCGTGTCGATAATGTTGCGCTTCTTGGATTGGGTGAAGTTTTTGGTTCAGCTTCTGCTGATTGGACAATTAGTCACTACGGTGATCGATATGATGTGAATCGTATCAAGATCAACATGGGAGAGAATTTTGGGATGCGTACAGCCTATCGCTTTGCCTTTGCTGACCAGTACATGCTACGAAAAACTTTATCAGTAGATGAGGCATATTCTTGGGGATGCTATGACCGACTACTATCTACTCATTTCATTGGGCTGGTTCGTATTCTGCGTCTCGGGTGGTTATTTAGGAATCCGACATTTAGAAATTGGCTTGTATCAGTTATTCAGAAATTTCGCTTTGGTTCGGATGTATTTGTACTCACATCACGAGTAAAGGGCACACCACGTGATCAAGAGTACCAATCGTGGCTTAAGGGAAATGGCGAAGCTGAAATTACTGCTTTAGTTACAGCTCAAATAGCAACTAATTTTGTTGAAAAACAATTCGAGTCTGGAGTCTATCATTGTGAACAACTTTTCGACCTTAAGGATTTTATACCAATACTTGCTTCAAATGGTGTAAGTTTCCAAGAGTTGATTCAGTAGCAGATAATCTCGGGATTAGATCTACTGCTGCTATGAACATCAAGAAGTAGTTTCCCTACTCTACTTATGGAGAAGCACCAAATTCAGGTACAGGTCGCTCTTCCGCTTCAGCTAGTGTTTCTGCAAGTCCATTTTGGCTAATATCTTCGAGTAACCAGTTCATTTCTTCAATCTCACGCCGCTGTGCTTCGATAATTTCATCAGCTAGTTCCCGAACACGCACATCACTAATCTCAGCATTCTCGCTAGTTAATATTGCGATGGAGTGATGCGGAATCATAGCACTCATCCATGAAGAGTCCAGAACGGTCGTCTGGCTACGAACAAGAAATAATGCTAATAGGAACACAACTAAGCTACCAACATAAATGCCGATATTGATCTTAAGATTATGATACATATCACGCATAAATGAAAGCATGACCACAGCCATTGCCGCCCCCATAATAAACGTCATGTAGAAGCGCGTTTCACTCCAACGTACATGCGACAATTCATAGCTATTGAGATACATTAGTCCAAACATCACAATCATTGATGTGATAATCATTACGATGAACTTTAGATAATTGCCTTTCTTCTCTTCTTTCATGTTTTCATCCTATATATCTGTTGAGATCAAAAATTATTACTCTTTAGTCTAATCGTATCGAACGAAGTTAAGTTTCTTACAGATATGTATCAGAAAAACAGTAGAAATGTTTAATATTGTATAAGTTTGAATAACTATACTTAAAAATCGCAATATGTAGGCATATATACGGCATAGACTGTAAATAAAAGACAAGGACAGGGGAAAGTCATTTTCTGCATTTAGAACACAAACCTGACAATATAAGGTGTTCTTGTTCGACTTGGAATCCTGACTCTAATTGAATTTTGTGTAGACAAGGTTGAATCATATCATGATTGAGTTGCTGGATATTGCCACAGACTCTGCAAACCAAATGATGATGCGGCGTATTATCTACAATTTCATAAACTCGCACCCCATCAATCTCAGAAGATGCAATTAGCTTAGCATTCGCCAACACCTCCAAGGCACGATAGATAGTTGATTGATCGATAGTAGAATCAAGTTCTCCAACACGCCGAACAATCGACTCAATAGAGGCATGTCCACCGACCTCACAAACTGCATCAAGTACAATCAACCGTTGCGATGTCACTCTATAGCCATGCTGATGAAGTTGTTCAATATAATCTCTTTGTTCATGAGACATTGAAAATAGTCCTCCGATAGTTGGCAGTTACTGCAAATTTTCGCAATAAGCTACTTTGACCCTCAAATATTCTATAGTGAAATACATAAATAGTCTTTAGAGGATGCAAAATGGTAGAGTCTCATAATCATGAACACCACTCACATCATGGTGGACTTATCAATCTAATTGGTACAGCCCTTCATTTACCGGGGTTTGGACACGACCACGATCATGGTTACACTGACTTAGCATCAGACAGTGCACTTTATGACAATCAACTAGGTATTCGGACTATATGGTTGGCATTGGTTGCACTAGGTATTACCACTATTCTCCAGATAATCATCTATGTTGCGAGTGGTAGTGTGGCACTCCTAGCCGATACTGTCCATAATCTTGGCGACGCACTAAACTCTATCCCCTTACTGGTTGCCTTTTATCTAGCACGAAAAGTAGCCAACCGCCGTTATACTTATGGATATGGACGTGCTGAAGACATCGCAGGCGTTCTGATTGTTGTTTCCATCGCCTTTAGTGCTGGCTATATATTGTGGGAATCGGTTCAAAAGCTAATCAATCCACAACCACTAACAAATCTGCCTTGGGTCGCAGTTGCAGCCATAATTGGTTTTATCGGAAACGAACTGGTTGCAGTCATGCAAATTCGTGTTGGTAAACAGATTGGATCGGATGCAATGATTGCAGATGGACAACATGCTCGCGTGGATGGTTTGACATCCCTAGCCGTCCTGATTGCCGTTTTTGGGACAGCAGTTGGTTTACCTATCCTCGACCCGATTGTTGGCATCATTATTGGCTTTGCAATTGTTGGTATCACATGGAAAGCCATAAAATCAATTTGGTATCGGCTCATGGACGCAGTTGATCCGAGTTTGATTAATAGACTGGAACACTACACTAGTGAAGTAACAGGTGTAGAACAAATTAAGAGCTTAAGGGCGCGATGGGTGGGTCACCGACTATATGCGGAAATTGCAATTGTAGTTGATGAGACACTGTCATTTGTTGAAGTCCATAGTATAACTGAACGAATCCGTACATCACTACATCAAGCCACACCACACCTTAATGAGATCAATATCCATGTGAATCCAAGCTACATATACCAAGTGCAGAATGAACCCCTATCAGGTCTAGATGCAATTCTACCACCACGATATGAAAACAATCAGCCTAGTGCAGCACCAATGGGCGCGGTGGGACTAAAGTTTGATCAAGAGGGTTTGGTCGCATGGGACGAAGTTTGGACAGGCTTTTGTGACTTGGCACTCGCTGGTGGACCACCACACCGTGGCGTACTTCTTGAACCCGTCAATAAAGAAGAGATTGAAGCCCATCCAGAAGCCTATCACGCAACACTCCAAGAATTAAAACGAGGATTGAGTATGGTGACAGACTTACCTATCATTGAGAGTGATGCCTTGGGATGGATTGGCATTGAGTGCGACAGTGAAGATATGGCACTTTGGCTCTTACGGGCAATTGTTGTGGAAAATATCACAGTAAGGCGTGAAGGCAAAGTTTTATATTTCCCAGCAGGTGCTCATTTCAGTTTGAAAAAAGAGATTAAGAGCATTGTGACAGTTGTTGCGAAAACGACGCACTATTGGAAAGAGCATCAATCAGTTTCCCAATAATGAAGTTAGTAATTCCTGATTAAAATTGAAATACTGCCTACTATACAACTACTAAACGTGATCTGAGGGATTTTCTGGTTTATGCCACAACTATCCCATATAACATTAGTTGTGACTAACCAGAGGGAGTAAGATTTGCAATTTGAAATTAAGCCATTTGGCTCATATATGTATTGAAGTTTGGATAGTATCTTTAAATGCATATATTTGAATTATGGAGCGTTTAATGCGGACACCATCTCATTTAATCATGACTGCGGTAATTAACTATTCTATTCCCCCGAATCAAAGACAGACAACAGCCTTTTTGTTCGGCTCAATTTTACCAGACATACCCTTTACCATACTGACTATTGTATATGGCTTATACTATATGATTTCTGGATCGACTCCAGACAATGTGAACTTAATGGAATATCTCCATTTTGACTTATTTTTTCGGGATCCAGTATGGCTCATAGGACATAATATTTTCCATTCTTTAGTTGTAGGATTTACGATATTTTTAGTTGCATATATTAAGCGGGATACATTATGGGGGAAACGATTAATGTGGTTAACACTTGGAATGCTGCTGCATACGATCGTTGATATTTTTACACATCATAGTGATGGTCCACTATTCTTGTTTCCCTTGAACTGGACATATCGATTTGAAAGTCCAATCAGCTATTGGGAGCCAGAATACTTTGGGAATGTATTTCGTATTTTTGAATATCTGTTAAATGCCCTATTTTTAACCATTCTTTTAATTGGATATTTTCAAAAGCGTAATAAAAATAAGGCTTTTCATTAATTCCTATAACGGTATCAGAAGGTAAATTTCTCGATTTAGTTCTCGTATGGGGTAGACCAATTTGGTAAGAATAACATATCAATGCCGGGGTTGACCTCATGTCCAAGCAGTGGTTGCGGACCGCCATCGAGAATAAATGATTCAATCGCAATATGCTGAAACCATGCAACTAATTCTGGATGCCGTGTTCCATCTTCAGTACGAAGGAGTGGATGGTAATAAACATAGCCACGCTCTGCATAAGACTCAGCTTTTTCAGCAGTCCATATATCAATAACCACATTTGCGACATATAACAGTTTGTCGTTGTCGGTTCCTGTCGCCCACCAGCTTTCAGCATCATCGGCCCCAACATTGTGGTGTAGAGCAAAATATTCTGTGTCGGAAACTTTAAGCCATTCATGCCCCGGTAGTCCCTGAGCGCCTTCGGTTATATCTTCTAGCGTATAGTGTTCGCCATCAATAATAATCTCAATCGAATCCGTAAATGCAGATTCTTCACCTTCACCATGTGCATATGCCATCATAGAAGTGACGGCCAACAATACAAGTGCTATGAGTACAACATATTTTTTCTTCATCAAAATTTTTTCCTAAGTGAATTATTATGCTTTAACCTGATAATTTCTCATCATGCCAAGGTCTTCATGCTCAAGTGTATGACAATGGTAGACAAAAATACCCTCGTAGTCATCAAAACGAACAGCAATACGAACAGTTTCACCAGGGAGTAAAAGAAATGTATCTTTCCAGCCATAGTCAAGATACCCATTTACGATACCTGCCCATTGTTGTGCAAAATCAGGTTCAATTGTACGCTCAATAATTTGAAACTGACGACCATGCATATGAATAGGGTGGGGTAATGACATCATGCCGCCAGTTTGTGAACTATTCGTAAATTCCCAG
>CAYGTY010000162.1:0-14169 GCA_964352825.1 uncultured Anaerolineaceae bacterium | reverse complement strand
ATGCAACATATCATCAATTTCGATGTCAAACGTCATATTCGCATCTAAGAAAACGCCATTTCATCCTGCTTGGATTTATAATAAAAGCAATCTAATAAGAGAGACAGAAGGAGGGTGTCATGAACACTCAACGCTCTCGTAGTTATCTCGATAGTCCACATGACCCAATCATCCTCGCAACACTCCGTATTCTGGAGTTTATCGGGTTTGTAGGTGTTATCTATTGTGCAATAGGTCTGTTATCTGGCGATTTTATTATTGCAGATGCTAGCCTCGCGCTCTATGGTGCATGGTTTATCCTCTGTGTCGAAGCCACCGAAGCTATGGTTCAAGGATGGCGATGGGGTGCAGGTTTACTCGGTAGCACAACCCTAGCGATTACGATCATCGACTTGATGCGTGGTGAAGCAACATTCGGTGGTGCAACTCTGGGTATCTTAATCGTCGTCCTGATTGTCGCTTACATGCGTGATTTCCCTTATCAGCAAGAGACTATCAAACAATAAAAAAACCTCAATCTACTAAATATCTTATGCCCTATGTATAAACAAATACATAGAGCATAATTTTTTGTCAAGATTAGCCCAAAATAACAGGTAAACTCTCATAACGATGCCAAGATGGAATCCGTTGCACCTTCAATTCATCAGGGTCAACCGCTAAACGCAAATTGGGATTACGCTCCAGCAAAGCTGTTAAGGCAATCTTCGTCTCCAAACGTGCCAATGGCGCACCTAAGCAATAGTGAATACCGCGCCCAAAGCCAAGATGGGGGTTCGGATCACGAGTAATATCAAAGACCTCTGGATTTTCAAATACCCGTTCATCATGGTTCGCCGCCCCTAAAATGGGTGAAACCATCGCCCCTTTTGGAATCGTCACACCATGTAGTGTCACATCTTCGATTGGGTATTGTGGTTTTGTACCTTCAATCGGTCCATGATAGCGCATAATTTCTTCGATAGCGGTATCCATCAAATCAGGATTTTCACGCAATAATGCCAATTGGTCAGGGTGTGTCAACAAGGTCAATACGGCATTCGTAATCAGATGCACAGTCGTTTCATATCCAGCGATAATCAGTAGGAAAACCATGCTAACCAGTTCATCCTCGTTCAGCTTATCTCCATCGTCCTCGGCTTGAATGAGAGCCGTAAGAATATCGTCTTGTGGGTTCGCTCGCTTCCTTTCAATCAAGCCTTCCATATATTTTGTCAGGCGTGGCATATCCAGAAACAATGTCCGCAGGATATTAAGCCCAGACAGCCCATCAGTTAGGGCTTTCATACCACCCGAAAAATGTCCCATTTCATCTTTTGGAACACCCACCATCCGTGAAATAATAGTGACGGGGATTGGTAAAGCAAAACTCTTCATCAAGTCAACCTCCCCTTGTTGCTCGGCATTGTCCAATAACTCATGACTCAGCACATCAACTTGTTCACCCAATTGTCCGATGGCGCGGGGTGTAAAGGCTTTATGAACCAAGTTCCGCAAACGACGATGTTCAGGATCATCTTCCACAATCATACTTTCGGCAAGACGCTGTACAGATTTTGGCATCGGAAAAGGTAATTTACTGCCACCCCCTCGTGCCGTACTGCGATTACGCACAAAACGTGAGTCTTTCAATACCATCGTACAATCATCATATCGGGATACAAAATACGCATTAAAGACACTGAGCTTACCTTTATAGACAGGAGCTTCATCGCGTAAATACTGGAATACGCGTTGCTTATTCGCAATCATCTTTTTATCAGTGAGATTAATTGGGTGCTTAATATCATCCCATACAGCTTTTTCTACAGTAACCATGATAAGTCCTCATTCTAAAATTTGACTATTTGACCCACATCGTCAATCTAGTCAAATAATAATTCAAATATAAATATCAGGTCAAGCAAAATTGCATGAACCCCTAATCATTGGGGGGTATAAGCCAGTTGAATTTTCTCATATAAGATTGACTGGACATGTTGTAAAATTAGACGTATGATGTTTGTGAATTATGGAACAAGTTAAATTTATTTGTGGATTTACCATTTAATTTACATGAGGAATGTTCCATGAACACAAGCAAAAATACACTCAGA
Source organism: uncultured Anaerolineaceae bacterium (assembly GCA_964352825.1). Taxonomy (GTDB): domain Bacteria; phylum Chloroflexota; class Anaerolineae; order Aggregatilineales; family Phototrophicaceae; genus UBA6055. The sequence goes on along the minus strand of CAYGTY010000162.1, from coordinate 12,073 downwards.
TTAAAATTTATCGAATCCTATTTGCGCGATGGTGCAGATAGTGACAAATATAGCCAACTCAAGCAAGAACTCTATCGTAATGGGCATAACCGCTCACAGGTTGTATCTATGTTGGTAGAAGGTGGATTATACGGAAATCTAGATAACTTCTATCACAGACACCCCAGTATCCGATAATTCAATTTTACCGTCTGACATTCAAGCACCTCTACATCATGGGGTGCTTTTAAGTTTCATCATCATCATGTGCGCCATCAAGATACCCAGCAACCCATTTCATCACATCAATAGAGCCTTGTGGGTCAGCTTCACCGTGCATCAGTTGACGGTCAATCGCTTCATCACTCCGCATCAATGAGGGTTTACTACGACGGTCTGCCATCAATGTGATATGTTGAGCTAATTCGCGCAGGTTTTTAGCGAGGACATACCGCTCATCAGGGGATAACTCATCACTCATGCCATCGACTTCAGTGCGAACCGTTACTGGGTCAACCTCTGCTAATGGCGATTTATCAAACGCATCCGTAATATTCTCTAAAATCGAATAGGCTGTATTAACTGCCTCCGCGAATGTCACTATATCCCGATTTCCGAATAATCGTCGCATCGCAATGGCTGTTTGTAAAATCTGCCGAGGGGTTTCGAGGATACGTTGCGTTTCTAGCTCACGATCAATACGCTGGAGTTGCATTAAAGAGCGCTTCTGTGTATATCCGCGCCACCATGTATTAACAGTTGTGAGAAGTGCTTTGTTGCCACTGATTTGTTTATAAATCCGTGAAAAATCTTGTACCACAACAGCTTCTTCTTCATGGTTTTCTAAATCGCGGAGCAAGAAATTTACCGCAACCCGTGTTGATGAATCCAAATGTAAGGTGTGGCAAATTTCAAATAGTTTCCATAATTGTCGGCTGGAAATATTTGAGCTTGGGTATTGCGCCAAGAGTCTAGCAAGCGATTCAATGATTGCCTGAGTCCCCTCATCCCAATTCCAATAATCTAATAACGCCAAATAAGTCTCAATGATATTCTGAGGCGCAACATTCTCAATATCAGAAACCCAGTTCATCAAGGCTTGGACTTCATCATACGAGCGGGTATCGGATTGTAAAATTTGGCTTAATTGAGGGAAAAGAACATCACGATTTGCCAAATGTGTGGCAACTTCGATAAACAATTTATTATCTTTTCTATCAATGATATGTGTCAGTAATATCTCGATTGAAGCTTGTGTGAGCAAGTGGCTTATTTGAGTACCAAGAAGACGAATGAGGGATAATGGACGATAAATGGGTGGTAAATTCACCTTACTGTCAGAAACATAAAGTGACCACAAACGCTCAATAATCGCTGCGGTAATTAATGGGTCTGAGCTAGTCTGTGTTGCATGGAATAAAGCCAACAAGAAATACTCAGGATTATTATCAATTAAAGATTCCAATGATTTTGAACTGGTTTGTTGTAACGCTTGTCCAACAACACTGGGTAAAGCATTCATCAGGTCATTATCAGCATATAATTGTTCAAGCATATCAGGGCTTTTACGGGTGGCAATAAGGATAAGACGCATCCCCAATTCACCATCATCATGCGCCCGTGGTTGTGCTGTCAAAATACCATCACGCAATATATCTTCGAGTTGATAAGCCTGTGGTTCACGCGCAATTAATTCTAACCAACTCATCAAAGTCTGCCCATCGCCTTCATCAATCGCGATGTCTAAAGATTGTGATGCTGCTGCCTGTAAGCGCGGAACCCAACTTTCATCCATCCCCAGATTATTGAGACGATTACGGATAAATACATAGACCGTATCAGGTTGAGACTCTAGCATTTCATCAAATACACTGGATAAGGCATTTTGTAAATTTTCATCACGTTGCAATTCTTCAGCAACCAAACGACCCGCAACAACATCTCGATTGTTCAAGGCATTACGGAGGAGTTTTTCGATATATTGGTATCGTAAGCGACCTTGCGGTGCAACATCACTACTTAATACATCTATCATGACTTCTGTTTCGACATCTTCCCCACGGCGCACCTGTAAATCAATTTCAAAGCGTTTGGTCAAAGCCAATAATCCAGAACTGAAATCATACTCTTGGATGAAGTTGATACTTAGAACATCCATCGGTTTAATCTCAGCAACAAAATTAGCCATGTCGCCTTTCCAAAGCGACTGTAACAATTTGATATAAGGATGTTCCAGAACGGCTGGGATCACTTGTGGACGCTCCCAATCAATAGTCCACTGATTCCCCTCTTCCACATCATCACCAAAAGTTACTTGTGGCATATTCTCCGATAGACCTGTGACATAAGTAGAGAAACTCATCCGCATCGCCATTGCAGACGGTAACAACATCCGTAAACCTTGTATCAAGCTGATACGTTGGGTCACATCTTTCGGAAAATTGCGAATGAGAAGCTCGCGGTCATGTAATACTGCACCCAGAAGTGTCATCGCTAATTCAAAACGATTATTCAACAACTCCTTAATCAGTATATGAAGCTGTTCAACCCGTATATTAAGATTACCTGTCGCGATTGTTGGCAAAATAAGTGAATCAACATTGACATGATGAGTATGATGAACAGGAATCGGAGTATCTAATAAGGTTTGCAAAGGAGCAAGGCGCGCACCAATACCTGATAAGACTTCGTAAGGCAATAAAATATATTGATAAATGGGCAATTCGAGGTCACCATTTTGATAGTGCGCCCGTGCTAAGATTGCCGTCTTAGCATCAAAACTCGACATAGCGATAGTTTGTGATTGTTTTACATCAGCAATAGGTAAAGGCTCTAGGGTGATAGATTGTTGATAGGTCTGGATGTCCTGTGAGGGTACACCTTCACTATATGCCAATAATTCAAGCACCTTGTTATTTGGGTCATGAACTGCGGTATAACCAACAATCACATACTCTAATTTTATTGTCACACAGGCATCCTTTGTGAGTTAAGGCTCTTGATGTCCTAAAGAAACGCCTTGTTATTGTGTCAAATTGTGGACAATCTTGCAAGGTGTCTAAAATTTTAATCAATATTTATAAAATTTCAAAAAAATAATGACCGCGCAATTACACTTTATAATCAAACTTTATCCCCCTTTTGTTCGAGTTTATAGATTGCATCAGGATTGCCAATAACAATCAATGTTGCGCCTATAGAAATCGGTGTATTTGGATGTGGGGTAATCGATAACTCGCCATTCGCTTCGAGGATACCCAAAATATTCACCCCATACTCACCACGTAATCCACAGGTTGCAACCGTGTGTCCTTTCAAACGTGAATGGTCAGAGACATAGATTTGACCGACATCAACAGGCTGATGTTCTGCCCCAAAGTTAAAAATATGAGTTAAAAAGTCATGGACTGCTGGGCGCAATAAGGATAAAGCCATCCGATGTCCACCAATTTGATAAGGATTAATGACCTCATTTGCACCTGCACGACGAATTTTACTCTCTGATTCTGACCGTACAACCCGCGCCACAATATAAATTTTAGGATTAAGCTCGCGCGCAGACAAAACAGTCATCACGTTACTGGCATCATCACTTAATGCAGCGACAATCCCCTTCGCCTTACTGATGCCTGCTTCGAACAAAATATCATCATCCATCGCACTGCCGATAATATAGGGCGTACTGGTTTCCAAAAGCACAGGTTCTAATTCGGCATCCGCATCAATGACGATGAAGGATTCCCCGCGCGCACGTAAATCACGGACAATCTGCCGACCCATGCGCCCATACCCACACACAATATAGTGTTCGTCCAATTGTTCGACTTTCTGTTTCATGCGCCGTTGCTCCAATGTAGACCACAATAAAGGACCGACAATAATACTAAAGGCATTACTAATAACAGTTGTTGCAACACCTACTCCCAACAAAATTAAAAAGATCGTAAACAAACGACCTTGTGGAGATAAAACCTGCACTTCCCCAAAACCGACTGTCGCAATCGTGATCACAGTCATATAAAGCGCATCAATCCAAGCCATGCCCTCAAGATTCATATAAGCAAGTGTGCCAAAAAGAATTAAAAACACCAAACCCAGTAATGACACTTGGAAACGTCGAATTGGGTCAGATGTTGTAATGGCGATGCGTAGTTGATATGTTAATGCACTCAAACGTAGCATAGGTGTCCCAATAGCTAGGATAACGTTACAATAATTTAGTTATGAAAATGTGGCAGAATATCCTTCGCCATTGCTTCCAGATTATCAATATCATCCATGTCCATCCATTGGAGCATGAACCGCTCTAGACCTGCATCGACCAAGGCACTCATTTGGTCAACGACCTCTTGTGCTGTTCCAACAATAACACCGCGTTCTTTTAAAGCATCTGCATCAAGTTCATTATCGTTCAAGTAGGCTGATAATTTTTCTTGTGTAGGTTGATAGATAACACGAGTCATCATAGAATACTTCATATCATTGTCTGGGCGACCTTGTTCTTCCAAATAGCCAGCTAATAGGGCTTTACGCTCTTTATACATCTCCAAATTCAGATAAACAGCATTCCATTCATCCGCATATTTCGCAACCATCGGCAATGTCTTTTTCGGTCCATTCCCCCCAATCAAAATCGGTGGTCCCCCTGGGCGTGATGGACGTGGTAATAAGATAGCATCATTTAATTGGAAGTGTTCACCAGCAAAATCACTAGGCTGATCACTTTGTAAAAGACGTACCGTTAATTGTAAGGCTTCATCCAACATCGCATACCGTGTTGGGAAATCATAAAACGGTACACCAAATTTGGTATGCTCCCGATCTTGCCAACCCGCCCCCATACCATACACAAAACGCCCCTCACTCAAATCGTCGATTGCAGTCGCATAGCGTACATTCATGGTCGGGTGACGGAATGTCACAGGTGTCACCAAAGGACCAAATTCAATATTTTTGGTGTGGCTGGCGGCATATGTGAGCGAAGTCCATAATTCCAAAGAATCTTTATCTTCACCAGAGGCATTGGTATAGTGGTCAGAGCGGAATAGACATTGATAACCAAAATCTTCAACCGCCGTCAACAAGCGTTTCCATCGTCCCCAATTGAGTCCATCTTGTCCTTCTATCATAATTCCGACTTGTGCAGTCATGATTCAGTCTCCCGATATATTTTTATTTGTGTGACTTCAATTGTAACAAATCTAGCCATAAATAACTTATTATCGATTCGGTAATAACTTCAAAATATTGTATTAGTTGCAAAGGGCAATTACATGTGACTGTAATCATGCTTGATAAAGTAAGAGTCATCGACCCAATAATGCTATTTAAATTTGATACCCGACAACTTCCACTGAGGCTTTAATAATTTAGTTATGAAAATGTGGCAGAATATCCTTCGCCATTGCTTCTAGGTTATCAATATCATCCATATCCATCCATTGGAGCATGAAGCGTTCTACACCAGCCTCAGCTAATGCGCTTATTTGGTCAATCACTTCCTGCGCCGTCCCAATAATCATCCCACGTTCTTTTACTGCGTCCACGTCCAAGCCATTATCAATTATATAAGCCAATAATTTTTCTTGTGTCGGCTGATAGTAAACACGAGTCACCATAGAATATTTCATATCATTAGCTGGACGACCTTGTTCTTCCAAATATCTAGCTAATAAAGCTTTGCGTTCTTTAAATAACTCAACAGAAAGGTGATTAGCATTCCACTCATCCGCATATTTCGCGACCATCGGTAATGTCTTTTTAGGTCCATTACCCCCAATCAAAATCGGCGGTCCCCCTGGACGTGATGGACGAGGTAATAAAATAGCATCATTTAATTGAAAGTATTCACCCGCAAAATCGCTAGCTTCATCACTTTGTAAAAGACGTATCGTTAATTGTAAGGATTCATCAAGCATATTATAACGAGTTGGAAAGTCATAAAAAGGCACACCAAATTTAGTATGCTCGCGTTCCTGCCAACCCACTCCCATACCAAAGACAAAACGTCCTTCGCTCAAATCATCAATGGCAGTTGCATAACGTACATTCATAGTCGGATGTCGGAATGTCACGGGTGTTACCAAAGGACCAAATTCAATCTTTTTTGTATGGCTCGCGGCATATGTAAGTGAAGTCCATAATTCTAAGGATTCTTTATCTTCCCCATCAGGATTGGTATAGTGGTCAGAACGAAATAGGCATTGATAACCAAAGTCCTCGACTGCTGTCAACAAGCGTTTCCAACGCCCCCAATTGAGCCCATTTTGCCCTTCTACTATAATTCCGACTTGTGCAGTCATGATTGATTCAATCTCCCGATATATTATCCTTTGTGTGACTTCAATTGTAACAAATCTAGCAATAAATAACTTGCTATTTACTCCCTTATTATCCCTACTTATTTTATATGTGTGTTTCACTGTTCCATATAGCATCGTCAGACCCCCAATTACTGGGGTTTTAGAGTCAGGCATAATAAATTATTCTGATAATAATTCTATTCGCAAAATAATGGAGTATTGCTAACATGAGTAAAGAAACAAGCATAGGCGCAGGGATTGCAATTGGTGTCGGTGTTGGCGTAGCAATCGGGAATATCGCTATTGGAATCGCATTTGGCATTATCTTTGGTGTAGTCATGAGCCAAAAAGTATCTGATAAGCCAAGTTAAATTAAACTAGAGGTGTTTCATAATATGGGGTATGGATAGCAATCTTTCACCTCGAGCCATTCTAACTATTGTGTCTTGATATAGGATACCGTTAAAATATCTTCTTGTATCTTAGACAATTATAAACATAAGGACTACCCACCCAATGCCCTTTCAATTTGATGCCTTACAACTCCCACCCGAAATTATTCCGTGGATTTTACCACTTGGAATGATATTGATAGGTCTTGCCTTATCATCTTGGGTGATTTATGTAGGCAGTTTATGGCTGGTCTATTCAAAATCTGGGCGCGGTGGTTGGCTTATCTTCATCCCCATTGTTAATGTTCTTGTGATGCTCCGTATGGCAGGTCATCCAACATGGCACTTCCTGCTCTTATTCATACCCATTGTCAATGTATTTGTCTTGATTATGATGTGGGTAAACCTCGGACGAGCATTTGGCAAGGGAACATTATTTGGCTTAGGTCTAATTTTCTTTCATTGGTTATTTGTGGTGATTCTTGCATTTGGGCAATCTGAATATCAACTCACCCCATCCCCCAAAAACAAAGTGGATGAATTTCAGCCCATGAATGTACGCCCAAGTTAAACACTTTATGAGTTAATGATGTGAATCCATCTATATTCTCATGTTTACCTCGATTTCTCTTGACATTTTGATATGTCCGTCTAACATATAACTCATATTTACCTTGTAAAATAAGTGTAAACGACTTCTATCTTTTTGTTGTCAAACAGTGAAAAGGACTCAGATATTCAATGAAGAAAATAGATCGCCGTGTAATTCGAACACGACAGTCATTAGGAGATGCACTCATCAACCTCACGCTTGAGATAGGTTATGATAGCATCACAATCAAGAAACTCACCCAATATGCAAACATCGGATATGCAACATTTTTTCGTCACTTTAAAAGTAAAGACGAGTTGCTACTGTTTGTATTAAAATCTGTCCTAGAAGATTTGACAAAAATGATGAAACCTGAGATGTCACCCTACGAACAGGCTCATATTATGTTCAAGTACATCAAAGAAAATGACCGTATCTACCGTGTATTTGTCAGTCTTCCGCGTGATAGTGATTTAATCAAAGCAGTTTATGATGTTATCTCTGTCAGCATCTTAGAAACCTATGTAGCCAGAGATGAGAACTATATTCCAATAGATGTTGCGGTCAACCATATTGTGACCTCTATCATTGAACTCATCCGTTGGTGGATTCATAATGATATGAAACAAACACCCGAGCAAATGGCAATTATCCAAAGCGAGCTTATCATTAAAGCTACAGAGATTGTTGCTTTGAACCGTATCATTGGAATGCAATCGTCACTTGCTAGTGATTAATGATTAATCTGACCGCCGCAGAAATTCGATTGTGGCAACACCAATAACCCCAACCTGCACGATAACAGCAACAATCAGCAGGGTCTGAAGTGAATTATCTTCTGGAGGCATTGTGGCGCTTGTTACAGCAGGCAATGGGGTTGGTGTAGATGTTGCAGTGGGTACAGCCCTTATAATAAGTTCTTTTGTGGGGGTTTGTGAGGGCATAATAAATGTTGCAGGTGGCACCATATCTATCGCGACACGAGCTTCGGTAGCTGTTTTGGGTGGTAGTGTTGGCGTAGTTGTCCGCGTTGGTGTTGCAGTTAAGGGTGCAGGTGTAGGTGTATATGTCCCATCTTGTGGCGGAACTAAAAAGACACTCCCGATTTCAAGATACTGTGCATCAGGTTCTTCCATACCATTAATACCCAACATATATGGAATTTCGCTCCAAGTATACCCATATATCAACGCAATCTCACCGACGGTATCCCCCGGTTGAACCTCATGCATAATATTACCAATCGCATCAACCCCAACAACAAATGATGGGATTTCAGGTGCGCCACTTCCATTTCCACCACTAGCAGAGGATGCAATACGCGGTAAACTCCCTGTGGAATTACCAAATACCAATACAAACGCAAAGCCATTCGCACCACCCGCTGTCCCGATACCAATATTATTATAATTCGGGCTGGTCAACCCAGCATAGTGAATCGGAGAATTAATCCAGAATGTCCACGCGTCATTGATGCCAGACCGTGACCCCATATAAATATTTTCACTCACGAAATTAGAAGAATATCCAGCATTTTGAGCGCGTGACCGAGGACCTGAGCCATCATCTTGGGTATGAGAGACTTTACCTGTATTGACCATCCATGCTGCATGGTTATTGGCGGCGGCAGTCAATGCACTATTCGTGGTATACCCAGATAAACCAACCGATACACGTAAATCATTTATCTGTGCAAGCAGTTGGCTGGCGTTACCTTGAGCGGAAACAGGTAAACCATATATGATTATCAAAGTAAGTAATGCAATCAATCGCTTTATCATGTTTGCCATTGTAGCAAACTCTAGTATGATTGCATCTGACGATTTCCCTGCGCTATCTCTATTTTAGTGACTAACCGCAGAGAGTGAAACTGAGTCACAAGGCTTGGCATCTTAAAGCACTTGCCTTATAGCCTGTTAGATAGTCAGCCCTTTAGCAGAAGTTACCCTAATAATCATGGCGAACTGAGCTGCTGACGACCTGAATTGCTATCAACCCTATTCAAGATGTCATTGGCTTTTCATCTAAAATGTATTTTATGTAACATGCGTTAGTGACACATTAATCGTGTTGGAGTCGCTAAATATTTCTAAAATCAAATCATGTTATATGTATAATCTATCGCATAACATCCCATGCTATAATCATAAAAAACTAGGTGATTATGGTGGCAGTGAATCCTGTACCACGCAAATGGACAATTGACGATTACCTCGCCTATCTCGACTATGAGGAAGCAACGGGAACTGACACTGCTCAGTCCTTTTAAGGGAAATGAACCATGTTGGCTAATCCATAAGGAAAATGCATATGATAGATATGGTATTAGGTGGTTATAAGATCATTGAACTCATCGGTACGGGTGGGATGGCAAAAGTATTTCGGGCAGTTCATGTCGATACAGGTGATATTGTGGCAATTAAAACACTACCTGAGGAATTTTGTGATGACAGCACCTATCAAATACGGTTTCAACGTGAGATAGAAACAATCCAACGCATGAATCATCCCCATATTTTACCCCTAATTGACTTTGGTGAAGTTGACAAAATCTCATATATTATCATGCCCTATATGTCAAATGGGACAATGGCAGATAGATTACATGATACACGTTTATCAATAGAGGAATGTCTACGCTTAATCGAGCAATTAGGCTCTGCGATAGACCATGCCCATGCTCAGGATGTCATTCATCGTGATATAAAGCCTGTCAATATCATGTTCGATGATGAGAATAATATTCAACTCGTTGATTTTGGTGTCGCGAAGTTAATTGAGGATACCCCCGTCGATTTAACAGGTTCAGCTATTATTGGGACATGGCAATATATGAGTCCTGAGCAGTGTCTCGGTGATAAAGATTTAACATCACAAACGGATATTTATGCCTTAGGTGTGGTTTTGCACGAAATGCTTGCAGGTCATCCGCCATTTCATACGGATTCGCCATCACAGATTGTCAGTCGGCATATGAGTGCATCCATTTCATTAGCCAATGATTTAGATAATCATCTCACGCCAGAGGTTAAATTTGTAATTTTGAAGGCACTCGCACGCAAGCCATCACAACGACATAAAAGTGGTGTAGCAATGGCGCAAGCACTCAGGCGGGCATTAGCAGGCAGTCTATAATCAAGTCTACCTGCTAATTGTATTGAGAGTATCATTCAGTCAAGAGTGTGAATAAGCTATTTGCTTCGTCAAAGGACACTTTAGCTAAACCTGCTTGTGATTTCCCTTGTTGAATATTAGGGTTATCTGAAGCACAAGCAATTTCAAAAGAATTCCATGAATCACGCGATAATTGCATACCGAGATTAAAAGAATCAATTGCAGTGACGAGGTCAGCAGGTAACTCGATGCGGTCTTGTTCTGTTAACACATAATTCGCAGGCAAGTCATCAGGCGCACCATCACGGCAACCATCTGTTCTCCCACCCAACTCAAGGTCTGTCCAGAACTGAATTAGCCGATTATTTTTACCATTAATAGGTTGATTCATATCATCCAGATTAAAACGAACCTGTAAGATAATATTATTGATAACTGATGGTTCAACGGTTGCTGTTGGGAATGGTGTTGGTGATGGGCGTGGTGTTGCCGTTGCAATGCTTTCCCCTGGAATAAAATCAGGATTCTGAATAATATTCAAGAACTCTGTATTCAAAGATGTTTGGATAGGGATAAGTGTATTCCACTCTTCATTAGCAGTTTCTACAGGAATAGCGATTTGACTCGCACAAGCATCATCATAAGTGACACGTAAGGCTTCTAAGTCTGTCCGTGTTGTATTCAGACGGTCGATAAAATCCTTAACCAAGGGGAAATCATCGGCTCTAAATCCTTCAGGGGGTATGTATTCATCAGGAGCGCGGAAGGTCGTCACATCACATCCCAAGCCCTCACCCTTAATCGTCAATTGATAGCGTTCTGCCAATAACTCAGCATCAAAGACTAAATCATCATGCATCTGTAACAAGTCACCAACAAAGTCAATCGGGTCAATCGCTGGTAAGGGGGTTGGCGAAACAAACGGTGTTGGTGATGGGACAAGTGTCGGTATGCTATTATCTGTAAATACACCAGCACTCACCAAAAGCCCAATCCCCATCAAAACAAGGAAGGTAATAAATAACAAGGCTTGTAAACTACGGATGTTTTTTGCTGCACCTGATACACCGCCGATTTTGCCTTTGAAGATAATATCTTGTAGGATTTGTCCGACTTCATCCGCCCGCTTAGGGTCATCAAGAGCTTCTTCGAGGGCGCGGAACATACCTAGTGAATATTCAGCCGCTTGTTTAACCTTCTTATCAGAGTCATTACGATAAGCTTGGCGCAATGAGGTAATAGCAGTCGGTTCACCCGATTCGCCAAGCCATTTTGCAGCTTTGACCCGATTAGCAACAGAGCTATTCGGGTTATTCAGAACACGTGTTGCCTGTTTGACATTCTTCTGGAATTTTTCGAGGCGTTTTTCTTGGTCTGTTGTTAAACCCAGATTGCCCCCAGCATCATCACCACCAAAAGAGGTATCGTCAAAGTCGTCAAAATCACTAAAATCGTCATTAAAGTCGGACATCATGCCATCCAATTGTCTTATTTAAATGTAAATCATTAACTGTGAGTTGCAAAATAATGTTTGTAAGTGGTATCACACTAGACAGTATACAATAAATGATACATTACAATGATATGCTCATTATTATGACACATCTATGCAATTCTCACATGTCGAATTTCGACAGGTTTTGAGCTCAATAGGCGGACATGCGAAATCATAGAAAAAAGGTGGTATTTGTACC
>CAYGTY010000161.1:0-14297 GCA_964352825.1 uncultured Anaerolineaceae bacterium | reverse complement strand
TTCCAAATACCCGTTTGGTCATCGTCGGTGATGGACCTGCGCGTCCCTTCTTAGAACAACACTTTAGGGGTTTACCTGTTAAATTCATGGGGTATATGAAGGGTGAACGTCTCTCCCAAGTTTATGCGAGTGCCGATATCTTTGTATTCCCATCCAGACTAGAGACATTCGGCTTAGTTGTTGTCGAAGCAATGGCGGCAGGACTCCCTGTCGTTGCCTCACGCGTCGGAGGTGTGACGGATGTCGTTGAAGAAGGAAAAACAGGCTACACCTTTGCCGAAAGTGACATCGAGGCACTTGTTGAGGGTGTACGCAATATCGCTGTCAGTCGTGACAATATCAACCGAATGGGACATGATGCCCGTCAATATGCCGAAACTCAATCTTGGGATGCGATGATGGATGAAGTTGTCGAAATTTACGCCGATTTGATTGCCAGTCGTTCACGTCGGATGATTACTGTGTAAAAATAGTGGTCAATTATTTCTATTAAACGTAATTATGGTTTCTGAACAGTCCACATATAAATATAATGATGATCAGAAGGCAAGTTTAATTCAAAATAGACCAAGAATTTTTCATGTATCTCTTCAATATTAGATAGTGTAGAACATACTTCAGATATACCTGTATCAAGGTGCTTGCCATCGCTATCTGTCAAAGAGACCATATTTTCATAATACTCCAGCGACGTTTGCTTACGCATATTAATGTACATGCTAGAATTGTTTTTTATGAGCATTGTCTGCTCTTCTGAATATTGTCCCAACACACCATTATTAAAATTTATACAGATTTTAGCTGGAACTTGGCTAACTTCAGTCGTAACGTCGTTGATGAAATCGGGAAGAGGGAGCGGGTTAACTTCAAGATACTCGACTATCTCGTTTATATCAGGTAAGTTTGTTTCTTGTACATTAGGATTTTGTGTAGAACAAGCTGTTGCAATGAATACAATGATAAATATGAATTTCATATTATACCCCCTTTACCTATATTACACATCATACTGCAATCTTTCCCACAATAATTCAATGGTATAGGCTGAGACAATATCGGTATGAATGTTGGGTATATCTTGAGAATACTAATAGATATTATAAGTTAGAAAGTGCTTTGAGATATTCAATCAATTTTAGTCGCAGATAATCTAATTCATCAAGATAGTCGCGCAGGTTCGGATATAATTGAGACTTTCCCAAATACCATTTCTGAACATGTTGTAATGCAAGGATATTATAATTCTCCAATTTAATTATCCAGTCTTGTACTTCTTCTGATGAATAAACACGTTTAGATAATCGTGAAAGATAACCAGCTAAAAATGGATCTAGTAACTGTAATTCACCGATTATTGAAAGAAGATCTTCATCTTCATTAGGGAAAATGTCTTCCGCTCCCCCCAACAGAGTGAATTTTATTAGGTCATCTGAATCGTCTAACTGTATATCTTTAGTTTCTTCTTCATGTTGATTCTTGATGTCTTCATAGGCATTACCCCATAATTTATGACACTGTTCTTGAATGAGTAACAGAATGAGTAGGTTATTTTCGTTTGTAATATTTAACTCCAATATATTATCCATTTTTTGAAATATTAAGAATAATCTTAATGCTCAATATATAGTGGTTGCATTTAACATTTGAACATCATATATGGCGGACTGAGCAAGACACTCTCATAAATGATGTGAACTCATGCCTAAACTATATTACACATCATCCTGTAATTTATTTCCCACAATGCTCAAGATATATCTATTCTTTGTAGTTAATTTATTTTCTATTTCAACTATCAATTGGCGAACTTGTGGTAAATAGTCAACGTTTTTTGTTTGTGTGTATATGTGAAAATACGGAACATGAGATGATCCTGATTCACCAAGTTCAATTGCTCTATCTAAGAAGCCGTCATCACCTAAGGTAATGAAATTAAAGTAATATCTCCGGAATTCCACTTCTTCAACAGCCCCAAAACGCTCTTGCGCTTCATCCAATACCTGATACATTCTCTGACCTGCTTTGTGGATGAATCTCATTGGCAAGTTGTGTGCTGTATTGAAACCAAAATCCGTTACCTCCCAGTATAAACATGCAAGGTTGATAAACACTTCTAAATTTGCATCACCATTTGATATGATTTCTTCGTATATCTCGCTTGCTTCCTCAAATTTTTGTTCAATATCAGTTCTTATTGCTTCAGATAGAATATTCATTTGTTTATCCATTGGGAGACAAATTTTTATCATAAGTATAGTCGATGAGCTATTAATCAATTTGTAGAACGTAATAAAATCCAGCCCCTATAAAGTCAATTATGACGCTATAGGGACTATGCTTATACGTGGATTAGGCTTCTTTTTTCTTGGGGGATTCGGGTTTATCACTGCCGTCTGTTTTGCTGGCTTCCTTCGCGTCCTTGACCAATGTGGTTAATACCCCCGGCATCGGTGTAAAAGCGGTCTCGCTACTATCAAACAAATCTTCATCGGCGGGGTCAAGCAAGCCAATGACGGTTTGCCCCACTTGTAATGTCGGTGGATTTTCCGCTGTCCACATCAACAATTCTTTTTCGGGCGTGATAACAAATAGCGGAATTAGTTTTTCTAGTTTTACACGGAAGTTCTCAACATTTTTGACGGCAACCGCATAGATACTTGCACCTGTACTGAAACGTAGCGAGAGATGCTCATAGGTGGCATGTGCACCAAATAACGTGCGTCCGCCAAGGCGTGATGTCACCACATCAGGATTTTCTTCTTCTTGCGGGTGCGCCAATTGATAGATGCTATCTTCATGGAAGATGTCTTTAAAGTGTAAGCTAGCTAGGGAGTTAACCTCGTCGTTAGGTGTTAAGGCTAGGACATGACCAATATCACTAAAATCGACTTCATCCATAATTGAATCGGTCAAGACATCCCGATGATAAGCGGTTAAACCATCCAGTTGGGCTTGTTCAATATTGAATGCGCTGGAATCGGCGACTAGCACACGGAATCCTGCATTTTTAAGTTTGAGTGCTAACTTACGCGCCCAACTATGCGCGCCAATGATTAGAACACCTTGTGGGTTTTCTTGTATCAAGCCCATTCGTTGCCCCAAGCGTCCTGCTGTTAAGCCATAAACAGCAACCGTGACAATAATCACCACAAAGGTAATCGGGACGAGTACATCTGCTTCGGGGCGACCTGCCTCGACCAATTCTAGTGAGAAGATGGATGCCACCGATGCCGCCACAATCCCACGGGGTGCCATCCAAGAGATAAATATCTTCTCTTTGAAGGTGAAATCAGACCGCCATGTTGAAGCAAACACAGATAAGGGGCGAATCAACAACATTAGTAGGGCAACAAAGATAACAACACCAACCCCCAACTGTAATAAGGCTTCGATATTAAGCCGTGCGCCCAGCAAGATGAAGAGCGAGGAAATCAATAAGACCTGTAGATTTTCTTTAAATTCAACAATATGACGGATGTCATAGCGACGTTGATTTGCCATCGCAATTCCCATCACCGTCACCGTTAATAACCCCGATTCTGCACGGAGCATATTGGAGAGTGCAAACGCGCCTAATACCGACATCAAAACAACTGGATTTTGTAGATATTCAGGAACCCAGCGATGACGGAAGGCTTCAATAATGACTCGTGCAGCAACATAACCAATAAATACACCATCAACAATTGTCTCAATCACACCGAGAATAGCTTGCCCAGGGGCAGGCTCTGTCATGATGATTTGCTCAAAAATCAGAACCGCAATCACTGCGCCGATGGGGTCAATAACAATACCTTCCCAACGCAAAACCTTATTCAAACGAGCATTGGGACGTATCTGATTCAATAGGGGTATCACAACGGTTGGACCTGTCACAATGAGGATTGCGCCCAACAGAACCGACAAATCCCACGGCAAGTTGAGGACGAATCGCGCACCAATGGTGGTTAAACCCCATGTGATAATCACACCAACAGAAATTAAACGACGAAAGACTAAACCAATATCGCGTAAATCATTTAAGCGTAAGCTCAAACCACCCTCAAATAAGATGATAGCGACCGATAATGACACCACAGGGAATAATAATTCGCCTAATAGATGGTCTGTATCAACGATGTGTGTAATTGGACCTGCGAGTATACCGAAAGAGAGCAAGAGCAAGATTGATGGTAATTTGACTCGCCAAGCAATCCATTGTGCTGCCACACTCAGTACAATCACAAATGCGGCAACGGAGAGTAATTCAGATTCCATAATGCCATCCTAATCGGTAAGTTTATTTTGATTAATTATTATTCTAATCAATTGTAACAGCATTAGCCTCAGATTCGTCATAGAATTTATGATGGAATCGATTGGTATATATCAACAATAGCCGATTGCACCACATCCCATGCAGGGGCTGTCACATCCACAACTTCAAAATGTCCAACATCAGGAATGATTATTAATTCTGCTTTATCACCCAATAATACCGCAGAGTCGATATAGGGTTTGGTGTTTTCAAGCATCTCTGTATCTTCTGTGCCGATGATGTGTTTTTGCGCGACACCCAATGGCAAAAGTGCATGAGGTGAGCCGTCCATATAATGTTGCGGTACAGCATCAGGCTCGCCACCCATGACCACTGTTAACGCGCCTTCGCATTGACCTTGTTCAAAGCCAAAGGTTAAATCAGCAATTGGGGCAAGTGCAACTACGCCTTTGACGGTTAGGGGATTTTCAACATACAGTGGGCTTTCATCATTGATGCGATGCCGTCCAGCTACCCATAATGCCAGATGTCCACCTGCCGAATGTCCGACACTGATAACCTGATCTAAATTTAGTTGATGTGCATCCTCGATTTGACCTAAATAATCCGTCGCTTGAGCCACATCCAAGAACATCGTCGGATAGTCGCCGTCATTCCCCGCCCGACGATATTCGATATTCCAAACCGCAAAACCTTGCTTCGTCAGGGTTTTAGCTAAACCACTTATTGGTTTGATACCATATTGTTCGCGATAACATCCACCATGTATGAGAACAATCACAGGATAGGGTGCATCGCCATCTTCAGGTAGATAAAGATCGCCGAATTGGTCGGGATGGTCACCATAGACATAGGTAAAATCAGCAGGAATCGTGGGGAAGTTCATATAATCATTAGGACTAAGCAATGGCATCAGTTGACCTTTCAGGATGAGTCTATATGCTGAGAGTATACTATGCAAGAATAGACGCTTGCAAAGCATTTACTCACTTTGTATGGTTGTTCTCATGATGTTGTTTATGGTGTAGGTAAAATATATGACCCGAAATCCCCTTTGGCTAGCGCTCTTTATTGGTATCATTTTGGTTGCCGTTGCAGTCGGCACATTGGGTTTGCAGGCTGACTCGATGTGGCATGATGAGCAACTCTCGCTCCTGTATGCAGGTGGGCTGGATGATTCAGGCTTTAATCCATTGGGGGCGGTAGACCGTATTATTGAGCGTGAATCTGGGCAAGCACCATTTTATTATATGTTGTTGTCGGTATGGGGAAATCTCGTCGGGTGGTCAGTGATGATGTCGCGGACATTCTCATTATTTATGGGCGTGATTGCGATTGCATGGGCGTATCGGCTGGGGTCTGATATGCACTCACCTTTTGCTGGATTTTGCTCAGCAGTCATTTTAGGGGCATCAGCTTTCCTCAGCGCCTACTTACACGAAATCCGAACCTATTCATTACTCGTCCTCGAAATTTTGATTGCCCTCACCCTTTATTGGCGATTGCTCAAACACAAACGCTCACTGATGATGTCTGTCTTATTTGTTATCACCGTCACTGCCACACTATACACGCATCCCTTCTCAATTGTGGTGATTGGTGCATTGGGCTTGTATCATCTGATCTTAGCACCGCGTCAAGGCACATGGTGGCGACTTTTTATTTTATTCGGCATTTCGGGAATCTTATTTTTGCCCTGGGCTGTCCCGACTTTAGGGGTGGTCGCTAATCGTGCCGAAAATAATACTAGGACATTGACGATTCGGAGTAACGTTGCAGTCATTCGTGATATGCTCCATGCCTTTAGTAATGGCGTATGGATGTTTCTCATTTTGTTAATTCCCTCGATTCCGCTACTTCGCAAATCGCATGGTATACGCTTGTTATGGTTCATGGGGATTGTCTTTGCTGGCATTATGCTGACCGCCAATCAACTCTCCGACATGATTAATCACATTCGCTATTTGATGCCCCTATTGCCGATTGTCATTTTACTGATGGGTATTGGGCTGGCATCACTCAAGATTGACCGTCGGATTATCTTTGCTCTGTTATTTGCATGGAGTGTAGTTGGATTTGTAAGCGCACCAACTTTTGGAAACCTCTTTTATACCCGTGAAGAGCATATTGTCTTTCATATCACCTTCCCCTTTGAGCAAATCATTGAGGATATACGTAGAGAAGCCGTTGTGGGCGATGCCATTGCACTCGAATTCCCCTATCACAGTTGGGCGATTCGCGGGACGATTGATTATTATATGGAAGGGATGCCTGCCCGTTATATTCTGACAGAACAATTGGGGTCGGGTAGTGATGATCCACAAGCCTTGATTGACGGATTTGATAATTTCCTCGGAGATGCTGGGCGTGTTTGGTTTGTA
Organism: uncultured Anaerolineaceae bacterium; assembly: GCA_964352825.1. GTDB lineage: Bacteria > Chloroflexota > Anaerolineae > Aggregatilineales > Phototrophicaceae > UBA6055. The sequence continues at coordinate 7,658 of CAYGTY010000161.1, read as the reverse complement.
CTGGATAATACCACAGAAGCCCCTGAGCGACTCGAAGCGATGGAAGTGATTATGGCAGACCGCTATATCGTATGTGAGCAAGTCATGGATGATGAAAATGCCCATATCGACAAACTCGCACAAATCGAAGAACTATGTACCCCATCTGATAGCCCAATGCTACAATTTGGCGACTCCGTTACATTACTGGACTTCGTGCATCGTCAAACCAATGAATATGATATTTTCTATTCAATGTGGTCAACAAAAGTCCCTGCTGATACCTATAGTGTGAGCTTGCAATTTATCAATGAAACAGGCGAAGCTGTCCATCAGATAGATAACCCCTTACCGCTCGGTGATTTTGCCTATCGGATTGACCGTGTAGAACGTGGCATATTACCCGACGATAGCTCCGTGACCATCAATGGCATTGTCTATGCGTGGCAAACAGGGGAACGTTTACGCCTAGCTGATGGTGCGGATATGAGCGAAGTCATGACACTATCTTCTGATTAGTCATCGTGTTGCGCCACAATCGATTTTGCATACTCAAGAATCTGTTCATCTAGCTCTCTCGGTGAAATGATGGTCGCACGGTTGCCGAAACCTAACAACACAGGGCGCGCTTCATTGATGTTATAGAATTGTGCTTCAATCGTTGCTATATCGCCTTCTTCTCCGACGATATGATAGCGATTTGGAATATAATAATCTAAGATGCCGACCATCTCACTGGATAAGCTAAACATAACCGTATAGCTAGCTTTGATGGTTGTTTCAAAATTTTCTCTTAAGCTATCCCATACTGTCTTGAGGTCAAAATCAGGGTCACGCTCAAAATGTTCATCTGTCACGATCACATCCTCAAAGCGCGATACACGATACACCCGAAAGTCTGTTTGTCCTTCAGCGAATCCAATCACATACCAGATATGCGTTTTGACAACTAATCCATAGGGCATTATGCGGATTTTGCGAATCGGTTTGTTGAATGATTGATAAACCACATCAATGATTTTATCCTGCCAAACTGCTGATTCAATGACTTGCAAAAGTGGAACACCATCTTCAAACTGATTCCAGCGACGGGTATCAATATAGAGGCGTTGACGCAATGCTTTGGCTTGTGCTTGATAGCTCGATGGCAAAGAGGCTAATAATTTGAGTAAGCCATCTTCCACCCGATGGTTGATATTCAGAGCCTCTAATGATGATGAGCCACCCATAACAAAGAGTGCCTGTAATTCGGTTAAGTTCAGATTGGTTAGGGATACACGATACGCCTCATCCAAAAAACATCCCCCATCCTCACCGCGTTGTGTATAAATTGGGACTCCTGCCAAGCTCAAAGTATCCATATCGCGATATATCGTGCGGACAGAGACCTGCAATTCCGCAGATAATTCACGGGCAGTCACCTTTTTACGGTCTTGCAGTCTCAACATGATTGATAATAAACGCTCTGCACGCATTGATAATCCTTCGCTTTATGACTTTCTAAAATCATCTTACACCAATATGACAGTAGGTGTCATATTCAACGGAGATACTGTATGTAATGAACACTCAAACACATAAAGGACGACAGATTATGTACACCGTAAAAACGAAGAAACTTGCATCAATTCCAGTGCTTAGTAAAACAGCACCCGTCCCCAATTTTGAAGAATCGGGGCAACTCAATATGCAGATGTTCAGTGAGGTGCGCCAAGTCATTTTGGATAATGGGGTGGGCTATGGTGGTTATGATATTGCGGTTTATCATGGCATCCCCGGACAAACGGAACTTTCATTACAAACCGCCATTCCTGTAACTGACAGCTTGCCTGAATCCGATGATATAACATTAGGTGAATTGCCAGCCGTCGAAGTGGCATATGTGATACACCGAGGGAATTATCACAATATCCATCAAGCACATGGGACAATCCAACAATGGATGGGTGAAAACGGCTATATGCCAGCAGGCGCAGTTCGTGATGTGTATTTGGTTTTTGACGTGCAGGATAACCCTGATAGCTATGTCACTGAGCTTCAATATCCTATCCAGAAAATCTAAGTCATATCAATATGTAGGGGACGGTCTGCAAACTATCCCCTACACAGCTTACAATCTATGCCTTAGCGATTGGGAATTGAATTTCCGTGATTGCGCCTTCGGGGCTATCAGGTGAACTGAGGTAAAGTTCACGAGCAGGTCCAGTCATTTGATACTGATTGGACTCTATCCATTGCCCTAAAACCGCATAACTGGCTTCAAGGGTTTCACCATACTCACCTTTGTGGATGATGCTGGCAACTTCAACCGCTGGTAATTCGCGAGGTGACATCGTGCGTGTTTCATCTAGGGTGACGGCATCTTTGATGGATGGTGGGACAGGATAGATGACTTCAATATCAATATTTTGGGGTGAAAATTCTTTATCATGATAGAGAATGCCCGGTGCGCCTGCTGGCATAATCCCTTGACCAAATAAGGCAGGATAAACTTGCCCTAGTGTTGTGCCAATGGCTTCGGCACTATCTGCTGTGAAGCGATAGGATAGAACATATTGCGGGTCGATTGTCTTAAGAATAACGTCTTGTGCTGGCATTTTGCCCTCCTGTTGTATTTGTTGAAGGCGTGCCGATACCCGATTTAGTTGTGCTTTACGGTCGGCTAACTCATGCTGTAGTTCCGCTTGTTTGAGCTTGAGCATCCCCCGCAGTTCATCGATATTTAAGTCGGTATCATTTGCAAGAATGGTTTTGATTTCGGACAAGGATAAGCCCAAATCTTTGAGTGCAAGAATACGATTCAGGCGTGGTAACTGTGATAGTGAATAATACCGATAGCCTGTAAATGTATCGATGTTTGCGGGTTCTAGTAAACCGATGTCTGCATAGTAGCGCAATGCTGAAACAGGGACACGGCAAACCCTCGAAAAATCTCCAATTTTAAACATGTTTCCTCCAGTCATGACTGTTAAATACAGGATACAGTCTCAAGTAACTTGAGAGTCAAGCATGAATTTTAAAATTAGAATTTATCTGTCAATTCATCTTGTAGGGACGATACCCATGTGTTCGTCCGCGGAATGATACAGAGGTCATTCCCTACGGATATTTTCAAGATAGATATTTACACAGAGAGGGCTTCACCAGACCTATAAATCTAGCGCATCCACTTGACAGCATCTTTGGCAAAATAGGTGATAATCATATCTGCTCCAGCCCGTTTGATACTGGTCAGACTTTCCATTGCAGCCCCTTGCAAATCGAGCCAGCCTTGCATTGCCGCTGCATGAATCATGGAATATTCACCACTAACTTGATAGGCTGAGGTCGGTAAATCATAGAGTCGGCGTAAGTCACTGAGAATATCAAGATAAGGTAAAGCAGGTTTGACCATTAACATGTCCGCGCCTTGTTCGACATCCAGTGCAATTTCTTTGAGGGCTTCGCGTCGATTGGCAGGATCCATCTGATATTGACTGCGGTCACCAAAACTGGGTGGGCTTTCGGCGGCATCACGGAAAGGACCATAAAATGAACTGGAATATTTGGCGGCATAGCTCATAATCGCAACATGATCTTGGGCGTTATCATCAAGGGCTTGACGAATTCCACCGACCATTCCATCAATCATGCCTGAGGGCGCAATAATATCTGCACCTGCTTGTGCATGAACAACCGATGCTTTGCCCAATAAGTCCAGTGTCGGGTCATTGAGCAAGTAGCCTTGTGGTAAATCAGGATTATAGTGTTCGTTATCAGGCGTATTGATAATCCCACAGTGTCCGTGATCCGTATATTCACAACAGCACATATCAGAAATCACCACCAACTCTGGCACAGCCAATTTAATCGCGCGAATCGCTTGTGGCACAATTCCATCTTCGCTAAAGTTATCCGTTCCGCACCAATCCTTATGCTCAGGGATGCCAAATAATATCACCGCAGGAATCCCCAAGTCGACAATCTCACGCGCTTCTTCGGCGAGTTTATCAACTGTCAACTGGAATTGCCCCGGCATCGACGCAATCGGCTTTTTGAGATTCTCACCATAGCGCACAAACAGCGGATAAATGAAATCATCAGCGGTGACCTGTGTCTCACGCACCATCCGCCGTAGATTCGAGGATAGGCGCAAGCGACGTGGGCGAATTGTCAAAGGGGTTATTTTATTTTGTTCGTTCATGTGGACTCTATTTCTATTTCATCAGTTTGATTATGGAGATGATGCTACCACAGACCCGAGCTTTGTTCGTGGGGAAATTGATAGGTGTTCCACAAAGCATCATGGACGAAATGCCTAATATACTCACTAATATCAATCAAAATTCTTTTTTGTAGGGATGAACCTATTGTTCATCCGCAAATAATCAACATCTCATTTTGCTGATATAATAATTTTAATCTAATCATTAGCATCAAAATCTATGAAATATAAACAAATCATCCAAACATATCCACAATTAGAAATATAGCAAGTCATAAGTAAGATTTTGGCTTACTCATCCCGTCTAATATATTGTTTTCTACATACCAATCAGGATATATTATGGGCATTGATTATTCAAAATTAAAAGAAGTACCGAAGCGTGACGAACCCTATCATATTGTGGTTTGTGCAGCACATCATGATGATATTGAGTTTGGTGTGGCTGGTAGCATCGCCAAGTGGATTAAAGAAGAGGGCGCAACCGTCACCTATATTATTATTACAGATGGTGGCTCTGGCAGTAACGACCCCAAGTACACTCGCCAAGAAATTATTGATATGCGCCGTGTGGAACAATTAGCAGCATCCGAAGCAATTGGTGTGACCGATGTTCGCTTCCTCGGGTATCCTGATGGCACACTTCAACCAACGATAGAAGTCCGTCGTGATATTACGCGTATCATCCGCGAAACAAAACCTTACCGTGTTGTGCTACAAGACCCGACCACTGTATTTGTGCGGAGTGGATATATCAATCACCCTGACCATCGCGCCGCTGGTGAAGCCTCTTTATATGCAGTGTTCCCAAGTTCAGAGACCCGTCCAATTTTCCCAGAATTGCTGGATGAGGGTCATGAGCCACATAAAATTGGTGAACTCTATATGAACCTCACAATGGAACCGACACACTATAATGACATCACCAGTACGATAGACGATAAAATTAACACCTTACGCGCGCATGTTTCGCAATTGGGTGAGGGTGACGATTTTGAAAATGGTGCAAAGAAGTGGATTACACAGAGTAATCGTGATGGTGGCAAGATGGTTGGTGTTGAATACGCTGAATACTTCCGCGTAATGAAATTCGATGAAGAACGCAGAAGCTGGTTCGAGGAAGAACAAGAACGCCTCGCTGCCGAAGCACAAGCATAATCTGTTTTCATTGGGGATGGGGATATTTAATCCTCACCCCACGGCTGTATCCATGTTTCACGCTCGACCCCTAAAGCATCGGCAATCCGATTGATATAATTAAAATAACTAATCACCTGTGTTGCATCATGGATTGCTACATCATCTAAACCTAAGCCTCGCAAAGTTTGAATATCAGCTTCGGTCATTTTTGTGGGATGTAAGGTCAGCTTCTCAGCATAGCTACATAAAGCATGGTCGATGGGGTCTAAATTGGCTGTTTGCCAATCACGCGCAATCGCATGAACAAAGGCATCAGCTTCTTCGTCACTATCAAATCCTTGAACCTCAGCACGGAGGTCATGTGCGTGTGACTGAATTCAATAGGTGCAATGATTCGCTTTACTGACAACCACTGCCAGCATCTCGCGTTGTTGACGTGATAATGGCGATTCAGCAAACATCGTCGCGCCATACATCTCCATCGACTCTTTCATCACACGTCCATTCAAGGACATAATCTGCACAATATTCCAAACGCGTCCTGCACGTTTGATCGCTTTTTCAAGCTCTCTTTTGACAAGTCCTGTTGCTTTATCGACTGTAATTTGTTTGATATAGGGCATCGTTATTTTGCCTACGGTATATATGAATGTGCCTAAGTATAACAAGCACAGGCGAAAATTTCACATGATGGTTCAAGCTATATATTTAGTGACCACTTTTTTCATTATTCTCACATCCGCGCTAAAATTAACTATTCTTGTTGAAAAATATTTCTAAAGGCATGATTCGCGTGACACAATCCACCTCTCTACGTTCATTGCTCCCGACTGTGTATTTACCTGCGCTGGCTTGGAATATTGGCAACGGTCTACTTGTCCCAATTTTGCCACTCTATGCGGCTGGCTTTGAAATCAGTTATGGCTTAATCGGCTTGATTCTGGCAGGTGAGGCACTCGGTACACTACTGGCGGATGTTCCCACAGGGATGATTCAAAAACGGTTTGGCAATAAACAAGTGATGATGATGGGCTTTTTTATCTCGACCCTCTCGACATTTCTCTTATTTTTTGTTCAATCAATCTGGATTGTGCTTCTCTTACGTCTCATATCGGGTTTTGGTAAAGCAATGTCGGGGGTGTCATTATATTTGTACATCACCAACCGTACCAACCTTCAGCAACGGGGTAAAGCAATTTCGATCTTTGGTGGGACAGCCCGATTAGGTGGGTTTCTCGGTCCTGCTATCGGGGGCATCATCGCCGCGACATTTGGCTTACGCGCACCCTTTATTGTTTACGCACTCACAGGGCTTGTCAGTTTTCTTTTGATTGCGTTTTATACAAAAAATGACAAACACACCAAGCAGAAACATGATGCACCCGAGGAAGAACACAGCCTCAATATCATGAGTGTCCTGCGCGCACATTATCGCATCCTCGCCTCGGCTGGGACGGCACAACTCTTTGGTCAGATGATACGCGCGGGACGGGTTGTGATTATTCCACTATTCGCAGCCGATGTGCTAGGACTGAGCATTGACCAAATTGGCTTTATTGTTAGCTTATCAGTCGCGGTTGATTTCAGCTTATTTTTTGTAGCAGGCTGGCTGATGGATAAGTATGGGCGTAAATTTGCGATTATCCCCTGTTTCGCAATTCAGGCATTCGGTATGGCACTTGTTCCCCTGACAACTAGCTTTTTGGGCTTATTATTTGCCGCTATTCTGATTGGGTTCGGCAATGGTTTAGGCTCAGGAACAATGATGACACTGGGGGCAGACCTCTCACCCGAGGGTTCACGCGGAGAATTTTTAGGAGTCTGGCGTTTAATTGGCGATGTCGGCGCAACCAGTGGGCCGCTTGTTGTCGGGGCTGTTGCGGATATACTGGTTTTGCAATCCGCAATTTGGGTAATTGCCAGTTCAGGGCTTGTCGCATCCAGCATTTTCTTATTCTTTGTCCCCGAAACACTCAAGCGTAAAAATAAAGAACCCGCCATAGAATAAGTCCTTTCGGACAGACGGATGCCTGTCCCTACACGGTTTCCATCAATTTTCGTAGGGCTGGCGACCTGTCCCAGCCGTTGATTTATTTCGAGACTCTACACTGTAACTTATAAAAAACTTGTAAAAATTAGTTGACGTGTCATCTATATATCTTTATGATAACAGTAATTACATGACACGTCATCTATTTTAGAGGAGACAATATGATACACGCATTTACAACAGGCTACGTCAAAATCACAGAAAAGTGGCTTGATGGTGAAGGAGACGGATTAGGGCGTTTGCTGAACACGATACTGGATAAACAGCGCACGGATTGGTTGCCGA
>CAYGTY010000160.1:0-14358 GCA_964352825.1 uncultured Anaerolineaceae bacterium | reverse complement strand
ATTCCTGAATTTGGCATAGCCTAACATAAAAATGTTAACAAGACATGACGGGAATTATTCCAATTCACCTTCGATGTCATCTAATAATGATTGTGCTAAGTCAAAACTGGGGTCAAGTAAGAGCGATTGATTAACCAAATCAAGGGCTTCGTGCAATTCGTTGAGTTCAAAATAACACATGGCAACATTAAATAAGACGGTTGCATCTGCACCATGTGTTTTTAGAGATTGCCGAAATAATGGAATCGCTTCTTCGGGATAATCAAGGGCATAAAGCAAACGTCCCAAAGAATCAGCAAGGTCGTAATCTTCGCCAATGTCATAGTGCATATCCCAAACCTTATGAATCGCGTTAAACAATTCATGTCGCATGGATTCGGAAATGTCATCCGCTTCATCTAATAAAATAACCAGATAATCCAAGAAGATGCTACTATCCCAATGGCTCAGACGAAGATAAGCCAAAAATTCGCGGATACTCAAGGCATCATCTTGTTCATCAATCGAGTGCTTGAGCGTATACCAGTCATCGGGACTCGCTTGACCGACTTCACGTTGATAAGCATATTGCGTTTCGCTTATGGGGTCTGCTCCAAACACAAACGCACATATATCAAGGCTGGCATGATGATGCCTTGTGCTGAGGAATGTACCCCCCTGTGCTTCTGCATATTGTCCAATGGCATGATAATTCACCATCATCGAAAAACTACCGTGCATCCTGATTGTCGGCTCACCGCGCCCTTCTACATCTTCATCAAGATGATAACCTTTGTCACCTGTCAACATGAACAGCCGATTATTGGTCATCGCAAGCAGGCGGTCAAAGCATTGCAGTGAACCTATCGGAAATACCAAATAGGTTAAATCCAGTCTATCTCGATAATATGCCAACAATTGGTTATAGAATGAATCGTCATAATAGTCTGTAGAGATGCCACGATGCTGAAAGCTAATATCAAGGTCATCAAAGATAGCAGGGTCATCTAAATTGGGATTTTCTGAGTCAGTTGATAAGGTGATGAGGCTCTCGTGGATGTTACCATTACTGATGCGAAAGACATCTTGACGCAAACCATCAAAGAAATAATTAGCGAGGAAAGCAACTGGATTTTTCAGCGTGTCGCTCGATAATGTCTGACTACTTTGGATGAGCTTAAGATTATCATCAGATTCCGCATCAAATAATGCAAAGTCGAGTTTTCCAGCTTCTACCCAGATCTTGAGTTGCTCATGATTTTGCCAATATTTGACCGTCGATTGGCTGAAATCAGTCAGGATATAGGTAATTGAGATATGGCTTAAGGTGGATGTTTCAAAAAAATCAAAAAAACTTTTTAAAAAATGATAGGCTAACCGTCCAGAACCAGCACCGAGTTCAACAATGTAGATAGGTTGAGAGAGGTCAAGTGTATCCGCGACATCGCGTAACCATCCAAAAATGACCCGTGCATAGGCTTGGGCAATATGTGGATTACTGGTGATGTACTGTGGAACAATTTCTTCCCGCCATGCTGTAATGCCCTCATCGGTGAAGAATTGCCGTTGTAATCGCCATAATATCGATTGAGATAGGCGTTGATTGTCTTCGATAATCATATTGGGTTGGGGCATGATTGACTCTTTTCTCGTGTTGATATTGTGCCACATTTCAAAGGGAAACAAAACACCTGTACACTATCAATTCTCGGTCATTATTAGAAAGAGATAGCTAAGGTATATTTTGTAAAGTTTGAAAATGGTATAGGTACAGCAAATGCTATATAGCGAGGTGTGGTTAAGCTGTGGTGTCAGTTATTATCGTCTGGATTTTTGGGAAGTGCCTCATCAATTGCCGATTCCCATTGTTCATTTAGCTCGATACTGGATGTTTCTGTGCCTAGCGTATCGACAATCCACTGCCATGTATCTTTATGATTATAGCGTGGGTTAATCGCAAACATAACACGTCCTGTTAAACGCCGTGAGAAAAATGACCCTGTACTCATTGGTTGCAGAATACAATGTAGATGGCGGACATAGTAAAGAACATCATCGTCCGCAGTCAGATAGAAGCACCATAAACCCCGCTCAAACTTTGGTTCTGTAATGTGAAATGGACTCGGTTTAGGAGGAAGAATAGGGTTGTCGTTGGGATTGTCTTGACTCATTATGTTGTCCTTATAACGACTATATTCACCTATCAGCATAAGCTAGATTTATGAATCACACAAGCCTACAAACAAAATATTTAGGGCATTTTTATATATGTGGTTTATAAAAATACCCTTTGCCAAGTCGGTAATAGCCCTATGATGCAATTTTACCTTTTGATTATAGGATTCAGTTTCTGCTCTTTATCAAAGTCTTACACATTGAATATCAAAACTAGGCTAAAATAGAGTTATGTCTAAGATTGCGACCTCTATTACGACATCATGGTGTATATCGATACTGGAGATTTACATGATACTGAAATATTTTTATGATAAAAAACTCGCACAAGCCTCTTATCTAATTGGCTGTGGCTCAAGCGCAATGATCATTGACCCCTCACGAAATATCACACCTTATATCCAAGCTGCTCAAGAAGAAGGCTTAACAATCAAAATTGTTGCCGAAACCCATATCCACGCAGACTTTGTCAGTGGCTCACGTGAATTGGCATTTGCGACAGGCGCACAAATTTACCTGAGTGGCATGGGGGGCGATGATTGGCAATATGGATTTCCAGATGATAATGTAAAGCGACTTCAAGATGGGGATAGTTGGTCAGTTGGCAATATAAAAGTCGAAGCCTTGCATACCCCAGGGCATACCCCCGAGCATCTTGTGTTTCGTGTAACCGATACCGCCGTAACCGATATACCGATGGGTATTTTTACAGGTGACTTTTTGTTTGCTGGGGATGTCGGGCGACCTGATTTGCTAGAAACTGCTGTAGGGATTGCCAATACAGCCGAGGCAGGCGCACGTCAACAATTTTCCAATGTGCAACGCTTTAAAGAGATGCCCGATTATCTGCATATTTGGTCGGGACATGGTCCAGGTAGTGCTTGCGGAAAGTCGCTTGGTGCGTTACCGTCTACCACACTCGGCTATGAAAAACGGGTCAACCCTGCTTTCCAATTTGAGGATGAAGCGAGCTTTGTAGACTGGATACTGGATGGTCAACCCGAAACACCACGCTACTTCGCTCAGATGAAAAAAGTCAACAAAGATGCCCCTGAGCTTCTATTAAAAATCCCACAAGCTCAACACATCTTACAGCATCCTGAGGGCATCGTACCCGAAGGTGCGTTATTTATTGATACACGCTCACCTGAGATGTATGCCAGTAAACACCTGCCGGGGACGGTTAATATCCCGATTACAGCTAGTGGTTTTGCAACCTATGTCGGTTGGTATGTCGATTATGAGCAACCCACCTTTTTCATCGCTTATCGTGCCGATGTACAAGAGGTGTTATATACCCTCTATTCAATTGGTATTGACCTTGTTGCAGGATACTTCACACCCGATGTCTTAAAACATGAGTCGGATACGATTCCGCAGATTAGCCCACAAGATGCACATGAAAAAGGCTATCATGTCTTGGATGTGCGCTCCACAAATGAATGGAAAGATGGGCATATCCCCAACGCACAACATATTCCAATGGGATACATCCGCGAGCGGAAAGACGAAATCCCAGATAATGAACCTGTTGTGGTTCAATGTGGGGGTGGCACACGCTCCCAAGTGGTGATTAGTTTGTTGAAGAATATGGGATTCCAAAATTTAATTAATCTATCAGGTGGGATTGGCGCATGGAAACGCGACGGTCTGCCAATTGAAAAAGATGACGAAGATTAGTGAATAGGTTACTGATGGGGATGGGCTTATAATACATCCCCTCACAATTCTAACTTTAAAAAATCTGCCCACTGACAATTTCGTTCCAATCAATCCCTTTTGTGATATTCGGTTCAAGGGTTTCAAGGTGAGCAATCGCTTCTTGATATGAGGCAAATAATTCTAGGCTCTTTTTTGTATGATGTCCTCTGCTCATCTTTTGCATATATTGAAACATCGAGACATCACCCTGCACCATCGCGTTATCCCCAAATGCACAGCCACCCCCATAATTTTTATGGTCGAGTACCTTTGCCAATTGGATGAGCAGATGAGCATTTGTGATATGTCCATCACGCAAATCAGATAAGAAATAAACAGGTTTTTCCTCGCTATCGAGAATGGCATTGAGTTCAAAAAAGTATTGATTCATGAGTGCGTTATTGGGTTTCGGTATATTAAACCATTTGACATAATATAGGCAGGGATTTAATAGCAAAATCTTGTATGACATCTTAAATACTCCCAAATATAACAATTACGATGCAGTGACTATTACTATATAAGATGAGATTAATTGCGAAATCTTACGAAATTCTGTACTAATTGGTCTAAATAATAAAGAAATTTTTACACCATAATATTAAAATATATAAAAAGTAACGCAAATCCAATATAAAAGGTGAACATATGCCAAAAGACATCATCCCATTTAATTTTGATGACCAGCTATTTGCAAACTTATATGATGAACTCCCTTTATGGTCAGCACCCTTTGGGCAATTACTTCTAGAGCATGTCCCGCTGAATCCAGAGATGACAGTTTTGGATGTGGGATGTGGAACAGGGTTTCCTTTATTGGAATTGGCTGGACGCTTAGGGGATAGCGCGCAGGTGGTAGGGCTGGATATATGGTTGACGGCATTAAATCGTGCAAGGCAGAAGCGCGACCTGTTTCAGCGTCATAATGTCTCATTAGTCAATTATCAAGCAACAGGCTTTCCATTCATAGATGATGCTTTTGATATGGTGACATCAAATTTGGGAGTGAACAACTTTGAGAATCCCGATTTCGCCCTACAAGAATGTCATCGTGTCACAAAAACAGGGGGATACCTCGCGCTAACAACCAACCTAAAAGGGCATATGGCTGAGTTTTATACAATCTTTCGTGATGTCTTAGATGATTTTGGCAACCCTGATTATTTGGAAAAACTAAATCAACAAGAAACGCATCGTGGCACGATTCATACAGTCAGAGATTTGTTGAAGGAAAACGGCTATCAGATAGAAACGTCACATACGCGCGATTATGTGATGCGCTATGCCAATGGAACAGCCCTCTTGCAACATCCATTTATCCGTTTTGCATTTTTGCCCGCATGGATGAATCTGATTCAGCCCGATGACCGAGCCATTGTGTTTGAAAAATTGGAAAAGCAACTGAATCACCATGCACAAAAACAAGGTGATTTAAAGTTAACGATTCCGATGTTATATCTTTTGGGAGTTGCAGAGTAAGGAATCAAAAAGGGGCAACCGATTGTGGCTACCCCTATGATTATCGCTGTGGTGTTGGCTTAATTACGAATGGCTTTGTTATCAAACAATTCAGGAATACGATGGTAAAGTTTTGCTAGGGATGACTCGTTATGTAAAGTTGCGCTGACCATCTGGAAAGGAGCAGTCTGAACATTGTCATCAAATGCAATCATCCACTCATCGCTATCGGTGTGAATCCATTGTCCACCATAGTTACGGCGAATTGTCTCACCAACAAATGCACCAAACTTTTCACTCAGAAGTGTTTTTTCTTCTTCGCTTAGTTCATGTTGATGTTGGTCGATGTAGGTATCGAGCCATGAAATTGCGTTTTCAGAGAAATCCAATTGGACATCTTCTTTTTCGCTCATGACTTCAATCACTAATTTTGCATCTTCTTGTAATTCTGACGATTTTGTGACTGTATTCAAGTGACTATCTCCCTCTTGATTAGTATCTGCTTCTTATCTTATACGAAAAATAGATAAAGAACCCTTAAAAGATTTTTAATAACGGATTAGCTTAATGCAACAAAAATTAAGTAGGAGTTTTATAAATATATCACAAGGGGTCAAAAAAGTCTACAAGTAATTTTTAGAGGTGTAAAGATATATCACACATCACTTAATTATATAGATGAGGTCGTGTTATAAAATCTTACGAAACTGTAAAATAGTGAATCGTTGTACAGAAATTCATGGATGAGAATATCAGACCCTCACCCAAAATCGCATTTAGCTTGATATGACAAAATCAGATTCGAGCATCCCACTCAAATCGGCAAATGGGATAACAACCGTTTGTGGACCTGCGGCATAAGGTGCAACATGATAATCTCCAAAATAGAATAGAAGACCTTCGCTTGTGATTGCCCATGTCGCATAATTGTTGAGGTTGGTGGGGTCAGTTCCATCTGCAATCCAATCCACATCAGCAAAGTCACCGAGATTATCCAAAATTTGTGTGACCGCAATTGGGGCAATTGCACTCAGGCTGATGGGAACATCTGCAAGGACATCATCTAAGCTCAGCAATGTTTTAGCTTCTGTATCAAAAGTGAGCATCGTTGCAAAGTTAATCCCATGCGCGCCCCCTGTATACATATTTTCATAAAGCGCGATGGTGAACACCGTATCACTATGGCGTATCTCCTCATAACCGACATTTAACGACCATGATGAGCCAAACGAGGGCTGAATATCTGCTTCTGCAAACATATCCATGAAGCCTGTTATCTTTTCATTTAAGAGCGGATTGATGACCTCCATCACAAAGGGCATCGTCGCATATTCCACAGGGAAATTGACATTAATATCGAGCGACACCCGTAATTCACATTGTCCTGTTACAAAGTTGGGAATACCATTATTTTCATAACAGAGGTCTGCCCGATCGTCTGTCTCTTGGGCGAGTGTCGGGAATGCTATGATTATCAGTATGATGAGTGTCCAAAATAGTCGCATGGTCTGTTTTCCTTATATAAGCTATCTCCTTTATTATATGTGAAATGCCATAAATAAAATTCAAGTTATAATAAAAATAGGTGATATATAAGGAGTTTTTTATGAGTTTGTTACGACGCATTGACAACGGCAGTAAACGAGTTCAAATTCTTCGTCATTTATTAGCTAAATTATATCCAAATGAAGACCAACTCAAACAAGAAGTTGAAATTATTCTTCAAAACGAAACCTCTTATGATGAGGACAATAAAAAGTCACTTGAAGAAAAACCGATTGACTTTTTGCTACATTTCTATCCGAAGCCACCCTCTCGTCCACTGCGTATCTTATTAGACAAGTTAGATGCTGAGGGACAATTAGTATCACATGTCACAGCCATCCTTGAAGAAGAAGAGATTAGCCTGCCACGCGCTGAACAAGCTCAGATTGAAGCAAATCTCATTGACTATCTAATGGGGAAATCTTCTTCACCTCGTCGTCACCATAAGCCACTATTAGAATCTAATGGTGATGATAGTCTAAAGAACAAAATTATCAGAGTGATTAGTGATGATGACCGCTTGACATTCTTAACTTTGCAAGAGGATAAACCTCAAATACACGAGATTGTGATAGAAATCTTTAACACATATCTTGTCGAAAACAACATTGACCTAGCACGGTCAGAACGGCGACGTTTATTTGACCTTATCTTTGCCCAGCTGTTTGGGTTGGATTTACTTGAACCTTTGCTTGTAGATCCTGAAATTAGTGAAATTAGGGTGATTGGAACGAAAAATATCACAGTGGTTCGCAACGGGAAATTTAAAGAAATAAATGCGCGTTTTGATAATTATGACCATGTCTTGAGGATTGTTGACCGCATCATTGCACCACTCGGAGTACGGATTGATGAGACAGTACCTTTTGGGCGCTTTCGCTTACCTGATGGCTCATATATATCCGTGACACATCCCGCGATTTCCAATAGTGGACCGATTCTGAAAATTTCAAAACGGAGTTCACATCCTTATTCATCGGAAGACCTTATACGTTTTCGTACAATTACTCCTGAAGCCTCAACCTTCTTAAAAGCCTGTGTACAAGCAGGATGCAATATCATCATTTCTGGGATGCCTGATAGCGGTAAGACAACCTTATTAAGTGTTTTGGGACATTATATTCAAACACATGATTTTATCGTTACAATCGAAGGTACCGAAGAATTAATGTTAAGTAACGAGTCTATTGTATCGCTGCATACACGTCGCCCAAATATTGAGAATCGTGGTGCAATTAATTTGCTCCAGTTGTTAGAACATGCACAAACCCTCCATCCAGATCGTATTTTAATCGGAGAAATCGAAGGTGAAGAAGTGACGGAGTTGCTCAGGATGCCGATACCGTGGATTACAACACTACGTGCCCGAGATGGTGAAGATGCGCTCACTAAACTTGAACCCCTCTATCTTATTGGGGATGAAAAACGCCCCATCCAAGCCGTGCGGTCACGAATAGGAGAGGCAGTTGATATAGTCGTGCATGTCGAGCGACTATTAGATGGTACACGTCGGGTAATGTATATTAGCGAGGTAAGTTATAGCGATGACGATACCTACTCTGTCCACAACATCTTCCGATATGAACGGGTTAAGGATATTGAAAAACCACACATTCCAGGGTATCTCAACTTAGTATCACGCCCAACTCAGTATTTATATCAACGCTTAACAGAATTTCCAGTTGATCAGGCATTAAGCCAGCAGATGGAAGAACTATTTACGAATAGTTAGCTATCCTCGCAAAATCACTTGTTGCCAGATGCTATGCAAGACTTGTAGTGCCGTCATATTCCGCATCGGGAAGCCGAATTGTAGGTTGCTTTCTGTAAAATCAGCTTGACCGACATAGCCTCTTGGTGAGCTTGATGGGTGAACACCATCAGTCGATAATCCTTCATTAGGGAGTGTCGATAAAATGGCATGATAATCCCAGAGTGGAATTTGATATTTTTGAGCAATCTCACGGATAATGCCATTAAATTCAGGGATGCGCTCTTGTTTGTCCAAACGGTTTGGAATGGTGCTAATCACAGGAATAATACCATGGTCAATGGTTGTCTGCACGACCCACTCCATATTGATGCGGAAGGCATAAGAATCAACAAAACCCACATCATTTGTCCCCAGCATAATCAAAGCAATCGACGGGCGTGTAATGCGATATTCACATTCAAGCGGTGTTTCATTCACTTGACATAGAGCAGACGCATAATCAGGGTCTTGCATCAGGTGTGCGCTCCAGCCCGATTGTGCCGCAACGGAGTTATGCTTGAAAGAATTTTCATCACGGGCAGGGGTTACACCAAAGTAATCAACCACATTTTGTAAGTACCAATAGCTACCGAGTTCATAAACCCCATCGCCAATCGTATCCAAGAACCAATCCGTATAGGTGATGCTATCACCAATTTTAGTAAACACCGTTGCACGATTGCCAATGGCTTGACCCCGTTTGAAAATATCAACAGCATTCTGGTTTACCCCTGTCAAAATAGGAATACCATTCACAACTGTGTCGCTAAATGTTGTACTGGAAACAGGGACATCTCCCTCACCCAGTGTTTGGACAAAATCCGCCGCCACCCACCCTTGCTGTGTCGTCCCCTCAACTTGGACTTCGTACCATGTGCCATCAGTTGACTGTTGGAGGATAAGCAGGGTTGTACCACTGGTGAGGAATTCTATGGTTTCGCTATCGGTGGTAGGGGCAGACCGCAAGCGTAAGTTACTGGGCATCTGGATGACCTGTGCGCGGTTTTGTGCGCCTGTTGGCAATACCATCACCACCAAGATTCCTATTATCACAATCACTAATAATCGACGGCTCATACGCATAATTTGTGTCCTAGTTTTCATCTGCATAAAGATTTTACATTATCTCCACGCTCTGTTTACAAATTTTCCTTACACTAAATGTAAGGGTTGATACTGTTTCCATTTTAACCGACTTTATAAAAACAAAGGTACTGATTGACCTTTGTTTAACCACCGATTTTCATATTCAACTACGTTACATAGGAGTACATTATGTACAATTCTTCTTCTCGAATTCCTCGATTATTGATTATCATGAGCTTATTACTGGGGGTGATGGTATCTGTACAAGCACAAACTGTAACTTACCCGATTGTTGATACAGACTTGAATCATTGCTTTTCCGACCAAGACCTTATCACCTGTGGGCAATCCTATAACGGGCAAGATGGACAATATGACGGGCTTCAACCTGCTTATCAAAATAACGGTGACGGCACAATCACCGACTTGAATACAGGTCTCATGTGGCAAGCTGACCCTGTCGCAAAAACGAGTTATGCCGAAGCGGTTGCAGGCACGGCGAACTTCAATTTAGCAGGGTATTCAGATTGGCGTTTACCCTCGATTAAAGAACTCTATTCCTTGATGGCATTCAGTGGGATTGATGGGAGTGCTGCTAACGATACGAATTTGCTTGTCCCCTTCATTGATGAAGATTACTTCACGTTTTATTATGGCAATACCGACAATAACGAGCGTCTGATTGATTCTCAATGGACAACCAGCAATGTCTATATAGACAGGGTTATGAACAATCAAGAATGCTTCTTTGGTGTCAACTTTGCGGATGGACGCATCAAATGTTACCCTACCCAAAATCGCGGTAATGGATACTTTACGATTTATGTACGTGGCAATGAAAGCTACGGCATCAATAATTTTGTAGATAATGGCAACGCAAGCATCACCGACAACGCAACAGGTCTCACATGGATGCAAAGTGACAGTGGCTCAGGTATGTTGTGGGGCGACGCACTCAATTATTGTGAAGGTCTCTCTTTAGCAGGTGCGGCTGACTGGCGTTTGCCCAATATCAAAGAACTCCACAGTATTATTGATTACACTCGGTCACCCGGTATCACCAACTCGGCAGCGATTGACCCACTGTTCGCATCTACACAAATCACGAATGAAGCAGGGCAAGCAGATTATGGCTTCTATTGGAGTAGCACAACTCACATTGGCTATCCTAGTAAATTCGATAATGCGGCATATATTTCATTTGGTCGTGGGCTTGGGAATATGGATGAGTTTGGTGGCTGGATTGATGTTCATGGTGCAGGCGCACAACGCTCTGACCCCAAATGGGGTGTCGCTGCTGATGAAGTCGATGGTCACGGTCCACAAGGGGATGCACGACGCGCAACTAATTATGTTCGTTGTGTTCGTGGTGGGATAGCCACACCATCCAACGGTGCAGACCCATCTACATTAAACTTGAGTACAGCCAGCGGACCACAAGGTCAACCGCCAGCAGAGGGTAACAATCAATCAGGTAATCAAAATCAACAACCGCCAGCAGGTAATAATAATCAATCCCCACAAGCTGGACAAGGTAGCCCGCCACCAGAAGCCTTTACCGCATGTGAAGGTGTCGCACAAAACGCAACCTGTAGCGTCAATACACCCAATGGCACACTTACAGGCACTTGCCAGAGTATGGATAGTGGTCTCGCCTGTGTTCCAAATCGCTAAATAAATAGGGCATCTATCGCGTTCTATTGAAATAGCAAAGGCGTGACATCCGAGTAAAGTTTGTGACAAAACAAGCTCAAAGGAGGTCACGCTCTTTTCTTCATTAAACACACCTTACATATCTCCCTCGATTGACATCTGAACAAATGTTCTATATAATAAGAACATGGAAATCAAAACTGCTTCAGACACATTATCACAACTCACACAAATGGGGGATATTACCCTCTTTGAGCCTGCTGGTGACCGTCCAGATAAAGAAAAATCAACAAGAGGGCGTTATCAATCACAGAGCTTAGAGGATTGTATCTCGAATGTTGTGACACCACGCGGACCGAAACCTGTCCTCAAAACCATGATGACCACCGCTTGCGAGCGTAACTGCAATTATTGTCCATTTCGGGCGGGGCATAGCAAAACCAAGCGCGTGACCTTTACTCCTGATAATATGGCGACGGCATTTGATGCTTTGCAGAGTGCTGGCAAGGTAGACGGGTTGTTTTTATCATCGGGTATCATCAAGGGGAGTGTGACCACACAAGACAAGATTCTTGATACAGCGGACATCATCCGCACAAGCCAAAATTACAAAGGGTATATTCACCTCAAAATTATGCCGGGGATTGAATATGACCAACTCCACCGCGCGATGCAATTGGCTGACCGTGTATCTGTAAACCTTGAAGGACCGACGACAGAACGCCTCGCACAACTTGCCCCCAAGAAGATATTTGTAGAAGAGCTTGTCACCATGTTAAAGTGGGCGCATCAAATCCGCACTGATAACCCTCAGCAAAAGCTTGCTAGCACTGTTACACAATTTGTTGTCGGCGCAGTTGGTGATACTGATATTGAGTTGTTGTCGATGAGTGACCATCTCTATCATCAAGCAGGCTTATCACGAGTTTATTACTCGGCGTTTGGTCCTGTGGCTGGCACACCATTTGAGAACCTCCCCTATACCGAAAAGATTCGCCAAAATCGTCTCTATCAATCCAGTTTTTTGTTGCGAGATTATGGTTGGGATGTTGAGGAATTGCCATTTTTGCAGACAGGTAACTTGCGAACAGATGTTGACCCCAAACAAGCATGGGCAGATATTCACCTCAAGCATCAACCGATTGATCTGATGACTGCTGAGCGTGAGCAATTATTGCGTGTCCCTGGAATTGGTATAATCGGCGCAGACCACATTTTGCAGGCGCGGAGGAAGGGTACATTAACCGACCTCAGCCACCTCAAACAAATCGGCATTCGTAGCCCACAAAAATTAGCAGACTATATCTTGCTGGCTGGCAAACGCCCCATTCGCCAAATGACCTTATTCTAAAATGAAAATTGCTGTTTATCTTCGGGCTAGACATCCATAGTCACCGACAATACCAAAAATCAGACCTCACATAGTATAAAACCCTACGCCTAGCCTACGCTCAACTCATACAGGGAACTCTCGCACCCTGAATGACGACTATATAGGTGAATCGAAAATTATCTTATGTGAGGAGTCACACATGAAACGCTATCTTGTCTCTATCAGTCTATTACTTGTCATGCTGATGTCTGCTATTGGAACAAGTCTCGCACAAACGCCGACAACCAATGCGACAGGCACTGTGACCGCGTATTGGCTCAACATCCGTAGTGCGCCATCATCCAATAGCACCAGCCTCGGTGTGCTTCAGCGTGGTTATAGTGCGGGACTCGTCGGCAAAAATGCTGATGCAAGCTGGTATCAAATTATCCTAGAAGGTGGAACAGGTTGGGTTAGTGGAGCATATCTCAATGTCGTCAATGGGCATACTGTTCCCGTGGTCACAGCACCCAACCTAGAATCTGAGGCATTCTATGGTCATGTTAATACAGGTGCATTGAACATTCGCCCAGTTGCCAGTGCTGTCAATAATACACCCATCACCACTGCCTCTCGCAATGAACGGCTCGGTATCCTCGGACGCACGGCTGATAATCAATGGTTCAAGGTTCGTAATAGTGGCAATATCATCGGCTGGGTTCGCAGTTCTTATCTGTCACTACCCGCAGGTGACCCTGTGATTCCAATTCTCAGTGATGGCACAACACCATCTGTTCAGGTCACAGGCTATGTTAACACAGGTGCGCTCAATATCCGCTCGGTTCCAAGTCCGACTAATAATATACCCTTGCGCTATATACTCCGCAACACAAGCGTATCAGTCGTTGGACGTACAGGAGATTCACAATGGTATCAAGTCACTGCTGATGGGACAACGGGCTGGGTACGTGGGAAATATATCACCATTACGAATGGCAACCTATCAACGACACCCATTACTGGATAACATAAATTGATAACCCTCAAAATCGGGGCGATTCGCTGAGTCGTCCCACACCTCCCAACCGAAGCAAATCTAATGGCTGACAAATGACCCATTCGCCAAATACCTTACTCTAAAATCGATGCTTGACTTTCCCCTTACGTAAAGGCGTACACTCAAGTTATCAGTTAAGATAAGGAGAACTAATACTATGAAATCTCAACTTAAAACCCTCATTGAATACAACACTTGGGCGACTCAACAAGTTTGGAATTGCGTGACGGCACTCAGCGAAGAACAATTCAAGCAAGCGCACGATTATTCAACAGGCTCTGTCTATGAGCAGGTGTTCCACATCATGAGTACCGATTATTTCACCCTCAAGATGTTGGATGGATCACTGGCGACAACTGATAGCTCGGAATATCCTAAAAAAGAAGATTATACAACCCGTGATGCAATCTGGGAGAAGTGGCGCGACATTGACAAAGGCTACTACTCATGGTTTGAGTCCGCAACTGTCGATGACCTCACAGCCGAAATTGGATTCCCTGAAACAGAAGACCTATTTGTGGCAGGCAGTCGCGCAGAGTGGCTGATGGTGTATGCCAATCATTCCACTAATCACCGCGCACAAGTCCTCGCCTTGATTCATAAATTGGGTGGCGAAACCTGTGAGATGGGTTTGTATTA
>CAYGTY010000159.1:10245-14555 GCA_964352825.1 uncultured Anaerolineaceae bacterium | reverse complement strand
GTTGTCCCATGGGCAAAAGCCGAAGTGGGTGCAGTTGCGACACAAGCCCATGCTAAACTGAGCTTTGGACCTGATGGATTAGATTTACTATCTGAGGGCAAATCAGCCGCAGAGGCTCTACATCTATTGCTCAAAGATGATGAATTGCGTGAAAGTCGTCAAGTTGGGTTAGTTGATGCTCAAGGGCGAGCGGTGGCGCATACAGGGACAAATTGTCATGATTGGGCAGGGCATATTATCGGTGATGGCTATACTGTGCAGGGCAATTTATTAGCAGGTGAAGCAGTCGTAGAGTCGATGTCAAAAGCCTATCTAATGGCAGAGGGTGAACTGGCAGACCGTCTTGTCTATGCGTTACGTGCTGGTGAAATTGCAGGAGGCGATAGACGCGGAAAACAAAGTGCCGCTGTACAAGTTGTGCGACCCAATGGCGGTTATGGTAATGATACAGACCGCTATCTCGATTTGCGCGTTGATGACCATGAAGACCCTATTAAACGTTTGACTGAATTGGTTGCGATGCACCACCTCTATTTTCAGCCACCTCGTAAAGAAGATGCGATTGCAATCAATACTGATATTGCGAAAGAACTCCAAGCGATATTGGTCAAACATGGGTTTTTATCAGGTGCAATCAATGGCGTTTGGGATGAAGTTTGCCAGCAAGCCTTCTGGATTTTGGTCGCTAACGAAAACCTCGAAATGCGCTGGAATCTTGATAATAGCAAGGTCATTGACCGTGTTGCCCTCGATTATCTGCGTGACCGCTTGGGATAGCTTAAGGGTATCGTCAGGTTACAATAAGGACAAAACATCATCTTGAGCATATCGCCATAATAGAACATTGCCGAATTATCAAATCACGCTAGAATAGTCACGGCAACTGACCCAATACACATAAGGATATAACATGAGCAACTCCCCAATTCAAGCATTCTCACCGATTGAAGGCGTATATACCGTCCCCCTCAAAGCATTTGGCGATGACCGTGGACGCTTTATGGAGACCTTCCGCAAAGAATGGTTTCCGCAGGTGAGTTGGGACAAAATGCAAAGCAATCGTAGCGATAGTAAAGCAGGGGTTTTGCGCGGTTTACATTATCACTTCCATCAAATCGATTATTGGTATGCGATCAATGGGACAATCCGCACGGGGTTATATGATTTACGCCCATCCTCACCAACCTATCGTAACGTCGCCACGATTGATATGGGGACAGATAATCATGTTGGCTTATTTATTCCTGAAGGTGTGGCGCATGGTTTTGTTGCATTGACCGATTGTACACTCATCTATATCGTCAATAATTATTATGATGGTGGAAAAGACGAATTTGGTATCGCATGGGATGACCCTGATGTGGGTATCGACTGGGGGATTAGTGATCCATACTTATCCGACCGTGATAAAGACAATCCACGTATAGAAGATGTCCCTGATGAGGCTCGCCCAAAATAAAATTCCAATTCAAACTCAACCGATTTCAAATGCACTACCAATTGTTGCAACTGTAATGAATCGTTATGCTTATTAAGTAGAAAACTAACTATGGGATAAGCATATGAAATTGAAACCAACACCACCATCTATTGCTATATTAGTCGTGACATTAATTGTGATTCTTGGCTCATTAGTAAGTGTCCCGAAATATCGTTTTCTTGCTCAATCTTGTAATACAAGCGAACAAACACATATCGTATCCAATGGTGAAAACCTATTTCGGATTGGCTTACGTTATGGCGTATCCTACACATCTATCGCCGCGCGTAATGGCATCAACGATGTAACCCGTATCTATACAGGTCAATCCATTTGTATTCCAGTCGGCGGTACACCCAACACCAACACACAGATTATTACACAAGTCATTGTTGTAACAGCAACACCTACCACCCCAACATCAACGACGGCACAAACAACCACCGTCAAATCAGGTGAAGAAAATTGGTGTTATAGCGGTCAACCATGGGGATATGGACGCTGTTTACACCCTGATAATCCATCTTTACAAAATTACTGGTTCTATGCAGGGTGGTGTAATGCTCAAGTTGAGCTTGGTAATTATACAGGGACGCTAGAGGAATGTTTGTCTGGCGCACCTAGTAGCGGTTCATCAAATACAACGAGTAGTGGTAGCTCATCCAATACGACAGTAACAACCGTTGTGACGACTTATAATTTCTCGCTTGTGGATGACGATGAAGAATTTGCTTGTACGATTATCTACGATAAAGATACAGGTACAATCACGGCATTAGCACAATGGGAAGATGCGTATACTGACCAAGAGCAGGTTATCTTCTTTACCAATTTGCCCAACTTCAGTAATCAAGCCGCTGATATAGGCGAAGACGATGAACAAGTCGGTATTACAGGCTTTACTGACCCACACAAAACATTCTCGCAAGCCTCTGCACGCCTCAAAACACGGGAAACGGTGGAAGACCCATCCATGAACGCTGCGACAGCCGATTGTGCGCGTATCGAAACCTAACCTGTGATAGATAGTGGTAAATTATCAAATCCATCTTCTATTAATCGAACTAGCGGTGGGAGCGTAACATAGGCAAGCCTTTGTGCCATAATATCAATTGGAGCAGGATTATCTTGCTCCAACCACCAAATTAACACATCGAAATTCCCCGCACTTTGGAAGCGTACCATCATATCAATATAATCATCATCAATGGATTTATTTTGATGTTCGAAAACAGTCTTAAGTGTTGCTTTTATCCATGTTGATGCCCCTTCACGAAATAATTGACGAAATAATGGATCACCATCTACTCCCATAACCGCTAAGAAGAAGTCTTTATGTTTTTTAAAATGTTCCAAAACGATTCGCATACGATCATAATGTTGATCAAATGGTATGGGGCGCTCTTTTGGTTGGGGCCAAACTCCATCAAATTCACCTTCCATGGCAGACCTTATCCCATCAAGCATTGTTTTAGCACAATCTTCTAATAAATCATATTTATCTTCATAATGCAGATAAAAGGTCGCGCGATTGACCTCTGCCCGTTTTGTAATGTCACTAACGGTTACCTCACGAAAGGGTTTTTCGATGACTATTTGCATTAAGCCATCTAGCAACCGTTGGCGTGTACGGACAGCGCGTGGGTCATTTGAACGGAATTTCATAGACAATATCCTTAAATATGTTGTATAAGCAACGACCTGTTGAAGTTTGCTTATTGTATACCATATTAATCTTTGTTACTATGATTTTATCAACACCATGTTGCATAACTATATTTTTTTTAGAATAATCCCCAAATTTAGTCACAATAAACAACCACTTAAACCTTTTATTTGACTGATGTCGTATTTTTATGAGATAGTCTATATTAAAAATCCATGTGAATTTCGTCACAATTATAAAACCCTAAGGGAAAATTTACGTAAACATGGGTAAAATGAGTACATTGCAAGGTAAAGGAAATCTGAGGCTTATGTTCAATATTTTTGGCAAGAACCAGTCGTCCAACAACGGACATCATGAAAGCAAGACTGTTATCGACGCATCAAAGCCCCATGAGGATGTTTTGATTGAGCTAAAAGGCATCCAGAAAGAATTTAAGACCGATGCAGGTCCATTCCTTGCATTAAAGGGCATTGACCTAAAAATTAAGAGTGGTGAGTTTGTTGGGGTCATCGGGAAATCAGGTAGTGGTAAATCTACTATGATTAACATGATTACAGGCATTGACCGCCCAACCGCTGGTGAAGTCTGGGTTAATGGAACACCAATTCATAAATTTAGCGAGAACCAAATGGCAAAGTGGCGCGGTGTCAACATGGGCGTTGTCTTTCAGTTTTTCCAACTCTTGCCAACATTGACGGTTGTTGAAAATGTGATGTTACCAATGGACTTTGGGAATAAATATAACCCTCGTGAACGCCGTGAAAAAGCAATGGATATTCTGGCATTGATGGATGTGGAGACACAAGCTAATAAACTCCCAACCATGATTTCGGGTGGTCAACAACAGCGTGTTGCAATTGCCCGTGCTTTAGCCAATGACCCACCGATTATCGTCGCGGATGAGCCGACGGGTAACCTCGATAGTAAAACTGCCGCACAAGTTTTTGAACTATTCCAAAAGCTGGTTGAGCAGGGTAAAACCTTCTTGATGGTGACCCATGATGATGAACTTGCAGGACAACTCAGCCGTGTTATCACGATTACAGATGGTTTATTAGACCACGAAGATAATCGTCCGACACAAAAGATTATACCTGTTGCAAAAGTTGAAGAAAAACCCGAAGCTAAAAACGCTACAGAAGCAGAAGCCAAGCCTGAACC
>CAYGTY010000159.1:5807-10145 GCA_964352825.1 uncultured Anaerolineaceae bacterium | reverse complement strand
GCAGAAGCCAAGCCTGAACCTGTTGTGAAACTTGAAGAAAAACCAGAGATAAAAAGTGTTAAACCAGCCGAAAAACCAAGCGAGCCTAAAAGCGATGATCAAGAAGAAGCAAAGTTAGAGGAAGTTAGTTAATGTTAAATCCACGTTGGCGTAAAGTTATTCGCGATTTATGGAGTAACAAAAGCCGTACAATCCTCGTTGTTCTTTCTATTGCTATTGGTGTATTTGCATTTGGTGGCTTATTTACCGCGCGTACATTAATTACAGAAAGCCTTGATGTTGAGTTTCAAGCAACGAACCCATCCGACATTGACCTAACGATTGCAGGCATTGATGATTTATTGGTTCAATATGTTGCGCGTCAGCCTTATGTCACAGGAATAGAAACATTTACCACCCATACTGTTGATATTATGATTGACGGTGAAGCTGAGATTGCTCAGTTACGCGCATATGAAGACTTTGATGCGATTCAAATCAATCAAGTCAATTATGAAGCTGGCGCAAGTACAATTGGACGTAACGAAATTATCTTGGAGCGTAGCTTTTTAGATGATTTAGGATTGCAAATCGGTGATATGGTAACAATCCGTACTTTGGATGATAAGTTACATGAATTGCAACTGGTGGGTACAGTCCATAGCCTTGCGATTTCGCCCAACAATATTACAATTCCTGTTTGGATTACACCGCGTACTCTGTTTGGTATGGGCTTATCCAGCGATGAGAACCAAATGGAACTCACGGTTATGCGCCAAGATGACCCTGGGGCATTCAATATCCCAACAGTGAACAATATCGCAACCGACATTCGCGATGATCTACGCGATAACGGCATTAATGTACTCTCTTTAGGTGTAAATGAAGATGCGGCATTTTGGGCATCTGACATTCTCGCAACCTTGATTCTCATTTTGGTTGTCATCGGTTCAGTATCCTTGCTGTTGAGTGGTTTCCTTGTTATCAATACCATTCAAGGGATTATGGCAGCACAGAAAAAACAGATTGGTGTGATGAAGATTATTGGGGCAGACCGTACCCAAATCATCATGGTTTATCTGGTGATGGTATCCATCTTTGGTTTAATTGCATTTGTCGTTGCTGTGCCGCTGAGTGCAATGTTAGCGGAGTTCATCATTACCTTCTTTGGGGATTTTCTCAATTACAATACACCCGAGATTTATATTCCGACCAATATCTTGATTATTGAGTTTGTTGTTGCGATATTTGTGCCTGTTTTCTCAGCACTCATACCGATTCTAAATGGGACATCTACCACCCCAGCCGAAGCCATTACAGACCATGTATCGGCATCAGGGACAAACTTCTTCGATAAAATGCTGACAAATCTTGGTGGTCTATATCGTCCATTGTTGGTTGCCATCCGTAACACCTTCCGCAAGAAAACACGTCTCGCGATTACGCTATTCACACTAACGTTTGCAGGGACTGTCTTTATCAGTATGTTGAATGTGCGAAACGGCTTGCTGGCGAATATTGACGAACTGCTGAATATGTCCCAATTTGATATGCAAGTCAGCTTTGGACAACCTTATAGTGTTGAAGCCGTTGAACGTCGTTTGGAATCGCCTGCACTCACTGATTTTGAAGGCTGGATTAATACATCTGTTGTTCGTGAACGCCCTGATTTTTCCAATAGCCCGAATTACAGCTTAGTTGGGATGTATGCGGATTCTCCATTTGTTAAACCGCGTATGGAAGAAGGACAATGGTTACCCCCTTATAGTCTCGAAAATCGCTTCAATATCATTATCCCATCTAGTATGATTGATGATGAGCCTGATTTGAAATTGGGCGGGACGATACGTTTAAAGATTGATGACCGCGAAGAAGATTGGAATATTGTCGGGATACTCGAAACCAATGGTCAGGCAATTACGGAGTTGTATGCTTATTATGAGACGGTTTCACGTTTTAATAACACACCCAATGTAACCAACCGTGTCTTACTGAATATCGACCCTAAAATTGAAGGAAAAGACTATCAGATTATCGCGGATGAACTGATTGTCTATTTGGAAGATCGTAATTTTGATGTTCTCAATGTCTTCCTGACCTTTGACATCGTAGAAAGTATCACCACTGGGTTTAACTCGTTGGTCTTTATGCTAGTTGGATTGTCGGTCTTAGTCGCAATTGTCGCTGGGCTTGGATTGACGGGTACAATGAGCTTGAATGTGTTAGAGCGTACTCGTGAGATTGGCGTGATGCGTGCTGTGGGTGCAGGGAGTATGATTATTCGCCTGATTTTTGTCGGTGAGGGAGTCATCATCGGTATCATCAGCTTTGTGATTGCATTACCACTTAGTATTCTTGGTACGATTGCCTTCTCTAATTTAATGGGAATTGCCCTATTTGGTAATCCTTTACCGCTTATTTTCACACCTGTTGGAGTGATTATATGGGGGATTATTGTCTTGAGTGTATCGAGTATCGCTAGTATTACGCCTGCGAATCGGGCATCTCAAATCAGTATTCGTGAGGCAATTTCTTACGAATAAGGGAAAACTCCCTTATTGAAGGGAATTAAATAACATTGTCACCAATGCCCTCAACTCACTTTCAAAATCAGGATGCGTGAGTGAGGGTTCATTACTGTATACCGCTTGGGTGACAGGTGCAGGGTTGGCAACATTTTCTAAACCAATAACAAAAACATAAAGCCGATATAATATTTGTATGCCTTGCCCAGCCTGTAACTTGAGCTTATCTTCTAAAATAATGCCCACGTCTCCCACATGTTCATAAATCCATAATTTATAATCGCGTGCTTTTTCGTAAGAGATATTATGTTCAAAGATGAGGTTACTCAATGCCGATAAGCGTATCAATTGATGATCGCGGGTGGTATTGCGAACCAAAATATCGATAATCTCAGATTTTTCAGATGGCGTAGGTAAAGCCGATAATTCCGATTTGACTTTATCCAACCATAGACCAAATTTACGTTCAAACAATGCTAAGAATAGCTCCTCTTTCGTCTGAAAATAAAGATAGACAGTCCCTTTTGCAAGTTCTGCTCTGCGTGCGACCTCACTCATATTGATTGCACTATAGGACTTCGCCATCAATAATTGTTGTGCGGAGTCGATAATTTTTTGCTCACGCTCGTGTTTTTCTTTATCACTATAAGCGCGTTTCAATTTTGCCATAGATTATTCAACTCACTTAGAATCTATCCTAAACATATATGTAGGACATAACTTATGTAATAATATGAGTATTGTCCCGACGAAAAAATTTACAGACAGATATTGATTTAAAACCAGTCAATATATTGTAACAAATCATCCGTAAATTTCATGTAGAGCTTTTCAGACATCATTCAATGCATTATTTGTCAAAAAATTTATATAATTAAGGAAGGTTACGTAATAGACAAGACAATCAATGGTATGATAATGTTTATTGGATTGTAACAATTTTGAAAGAAGAGTGAATTGTGATTAGAGTCATTATTGCAAATGATCAAGAAAAAGTTGCGAATATGTGGCAACGTGTGATTAATAAACAGGATGACATGGAATGTCCTGATGTGGCTTATGATGGTGAGCAAGCAGTTGACTTAGCAATATCTCACCAGCCTGATGTTGTGCTCATGGATGTGATGATGCCGGGTATTGATGGTATCGAAGCCACCCAAAAGATTTTGGCGCATAATGATAATATCAAAATTATCGTTTATTCAGGGCGACCTGATATTGCACAAGAGGCGTTTGAGGCTGGCGCAGTCAAATTTTTATCCTTGCCTTTGCTACCCGATATACTCTTGAACACCATACGAGAGGTAGCTGAATAAACGTTTTTAATGTAAACTGTAATTATATGTGATGGGAATTTATGGGAACAATACAATCATGATTAAGATTCTGATTGCTAATGATGAGCGTGCTGCTGTTAGCCTCTTAGAACGTCTCATCAATCGTACAACTGATATGTCGAGTGTTGGACATGCTGTCAACGGGGAAGAAGCGATCCGTAAAGCACAAGCACTCCGCCCCGATATTGTACTAATGGATGTGATGATGCCGGGTATTGATGGTATCGAAGCCACCAAACAGATAAAATTAACTGTTCCAGATACGAAGGTTGTTATAAACACAGCGCGTTCAGATTATTATGATCGTGCGATGGCAGCGGGTGCATCGGCGGTACTCACTATACCAATCACTTATGATGACATCATCGCAACCATTCGGACGGTAGCGACAACTGAAGATGGCAAGCTCAAAGAATAAGTCAATACGAGTCGCTCTACTCGGTTATGAAATCAGTAGTCTGACATTGTATAGTCTCCTGCTTGAAAGAAAGGGTATG
>CAYGTY010000159.1:0-5707 GCA_964352825.1 uncultured Anaerolineaceae bacterium | reverse complement strand
CGTGATTCGGTTGACTGGCAACACAAAAAACTCATGACAAAATCATCAACTATAACCATCGCCACTCGTGACGATTTACCCTATCTACTCGAAAACGATAGTCATATTTCTTCTGATATGATGAAGCGTAAAATCAATGATGAAGAAATTCTCATTCTAAAAGTGGATAATGATTATGCTGGCTGGTTACGTTGGGGATACTTCTGGGATGAGATTCCCTTTATGAATATGCTCCACATTAAAGATACTCTACGTGGACAAGGCTATGGTCGTCAGTTAGTGACTGACTGGGAAAATCTGATGCAAGATGCAGGGTATCAGAGCGTGATGACCTCGACCCAATCCGATGAGCAAGCCCAACATTTTTATCGCAAATTGGGATATATCGACAGGGGTGCATTGCTCTTGCCTAGCGACCCCGCAGAGTTACTGTTTTATAAAATCCTCATTTCTTAATCTTAGCTGACCTACCTACATCTTCTATGATGTTTAGCCTATAATGGTTGATGTCATGTTTATATAAACCAATAGGTTAGCGATGCCAGAACTCATTATCACATCAGATGATTGCGGATTATCCGAAGGAATTAATACAGCCACAATTGAACTCCATCAGCAGGGGTATATCACATCGGCGAGTGTGATGTCGAATTTTCCCGCACATCGCCATGCCTTTGAGTTGTTTCGCCAGCATCCGACATTAGAGATTGGCGCGCACCTAACTCTATCGGATGGACAACCTGTGACCGATGATATTCCAGATTATTCTCCACTTACAACAACCGATAATGGCTTTCGTAATAAGTTCAATTTATTTTCACGTTTACTGATTCCATCAGATGAGACGATTGTCTGGATACGGCACGAACTCGATGCTCAATTAAAGCGTTTTGTTGATGCCAAGATACAACCCCAGCATATCACCACCCATCATCACTTTCATGCCATTCCAGCCTTACGTAAAATCGTTTATGAGCTTGCTTTACGCTATAAGGTTAAATGGGTACGCGCCCATGAGTTCCGCGCCACAATTGCACCTTATAACTTAATCCCTGACCCACAATATCTAGCCAGTGACTTCAGTTTTGAAGTCCCATCGTATATATCATTGGTACAATCATGGATGGGGCGGAATGTTAGCGAATATGCAGATAAATTATTGGAGCTAGAGGGAACGGTAGAGGTTATTGTACATCCTAGCATCGCAGAAGACCCGACATTTCCGAAGGATGTTGAATATGGGAGTGTGTTGCGTCATGCTGAACAAGAATATCTCATTAAGCTCATTGACCACATACGACAGACGAGTGTTTAAGTCGTTGTTATGAACCGTAAGTTTATAGTGTTTGAACGTGAACATCACCCCTTATCTATCACAGAAAGTAGTGTGTTGCTAACTATCTTTTGATAGAGCATTTTCAATAATTGTCATGGCTTTCGCGATACTGTCTTCGGAACGGATTTTTTCGCCGAGTGCAGTGGCTTTTGCTTGCATGTGAGTGGATGAAGTCACTTCATTAATTGCTACAACGAGTCGCTCAACAGAAAGTTTGCTGCGCGGAATGTTTTTAGTCGCAACACCATTCTGATGCAAAAGATTGCCCCAATATGGCTGATCTGAGAGATGGGGTACTACAATTGTAGGCACACCTGCGTGAATCCCTGCGGCAGTAGTTCCTGCACCGCCATGATGGATGACGGCTTGCATTTTGGGGAAGATCCAGCTATGTGGCGCATATTTGAGGACATGCACATTATCTGGAATATCTGTTTGTCCAATACCTGCCCAACCCGAAAGCAATACCGCCCGTTTGCCAGATTGTCGCATGGCTTCTAGGATAATCCGAGTCGTTTCTTCTGGTTTATTATCTGCCATGCTACCGAAGCCCACATAAATAGGTTTCTCATCACTATTTAGAAAATTGACCAAAGATTG
The DNA here is from genome assembly GCA_964352825.1 of uncultured Anaerolineaceae bacterium. Classification (GTDB taxonomy): domain Bacteria; phylum Chloroflexota; class Anaerolineae; order Aggregatilineales; family Phototrophicaceae; genus UBA6055. Next base: position 3,771 of record CAYGTY010000159.1, on the reverse strand, counting down.
TGGGGCTTGCCATTCAGGGTCATGGTCAAAGACAAAACCCGTCAGGTGCTGGTTGACATTCCAATCTGCTGGACGGGGCAAGAGATGTTCACTTACGAGTGTGAGGGTTGGCGTGTTTTTAAGAGTCTGTTGATATTCAAGCCAAGTCATTTTAGGTAAATTCAGATATTCCGTTCGGAATTCATTACCGCGTGACCCCAACATTGACCATATAATACGTTGCCAGAGAGTATAGCTTAAATTATTATAGGGTTCTTGAAAGGGCATCGAACTGGGTAGTGGTGGTATACCTGCTATTTGGCGACTACATGTACGTGTAAGTGGTTGCAAATTAATGTTAACCTGAATCAAGTTGTTTGCTTCAATAACACCACTTAAAGCAGGGAGACCCATTTCGTGAACAAGTATGGCATCTGACTCACGCGTAGCTTCAAGTGTATCCAGCGCAAATTGGCGCATTGCAGGAGCAATTTTTTCGCGCATAATCTGTAAAAGTTTGATAGGATTCGATGAACTTGTTGCATCTTCTAATATTTCTTGGATATTGAGCTGTATCGGCATATAATCGAGATCATGCGTTCGTACCCAATCTTCAAAATCTCTGGTGGTTAAGACTTGTACACTGTGACCTGCTGTTTTAAGTGCTTGTGCCAAAATCACATTTGGACGTAAGTCGCCCCATGTTCCGAACACTACCACAGTAATATGCACATGTTATCCTTAATCTTTTTGATTATGATTATTATAGTGGAAGCCTATTCATCAAGCTAATATAAAGAGGTATGGTAGTGTATCTTTTTGGTTGATGTTTTATAAGCGATTTAGTCAAAGAGCATGTCGGCTAGGGTCTCACATCCACTCAAATAAACGAAGTTCTAGGCTTTAGTCTACATGGAATCCATTAGCAGATGGTTTTAACCATTTGCGATAAGGTCAACTAACTTCGATACAATTTGCTTGTGCATATTAAACAATTTTAGATACTCATCATATGTTCGCTCATAAGCACTACTGTGACCCTTAATCATCCGCTAACATCCTCTCATTGACAAAATCACAGCCGAACCCTACAATACCAGATGCTTCTGGGATGCGGTGCGATAGAATCAATAGATGAGTATTAACTTACAAAAGTAGTCAATATATTCGAGAATTTATACGATAATAACAATCCATGTGTATAGTAAGAGTCGATAAATTCTGACAAATGTAGGTTGAACCCCTGTGTTCAACCGTGGGCGCAGACATAGTAACGCCCCTACGATATTCTATATATTTCCGAATATCACATATAAATACAGACAATACAATCAGGTAATAACAGATAATGATCAGTGAAAAAACAATTGTAACCCTAGAGTTACATAAAATATTGCAAGACCTGTCGCGCTATACAACCTTTGGCGCAGGGTCAGAAATCGCTATCGAACTCTATCCTTCGACAGCAATAGAAGAGGTACAAATCTGGCAACGCGAAACTGCCGAAGCCGTATCTCTATTAGAAGAAAACTCCAATGTGAATTTGCAAGGTGCGCGTGATGTGCGTGAGCCTGCAATTAAAGCACAGCGTGGTGTTGTGATTGAACCCAGTGTTCTATTAGACATCCGTTATACGTTGCGTCGCGGGTCTACCATTAAGCGCACAATGGGACGAATGAAGGGAACACATCCCCTATTATCCGACCTATCACAAGAAATTGAAGAGTGTAGTGAACTCCAAGTCTCGATTGAAAAAGCAATTGACGATAATGCCGAAGTCAAGGATACTGCTAGCGCACGTTTAGCAATTATTCGTCGTGACCTCAAGATTTCTTTTGAGCGTTTGCAAAGTAAGCTCAATCGGATTATATCCAACAAGAGCAATCAAGATAAATTGCAAGATGCGATTATCACCACACGGAACGGGCGCTATGTTATTCCGCTCAAGGCTGAGTATAAGGGCAGAATCAAAGGCATAGTCCATGATTCATCCTCATCAGGTGCGACACTCTTTATCGAGCCATTAGAAACAGTTGAACTCAATAACAAATGGCGTGAGATGCAACTGGAAGAGGAAAAGGAAATCCGCAGAATTCTCGCTGATTTAACGGATGAAGTCGCAGGTGAGAGTGAGCGAATCGTCCGCACAGTGGAAATCCTCGGTTATATCGACCTCACTTTTGCAAAAGCGCGTTATGCGATGGATCACAACTCTGTCCAGCCCAAAATCCTCCCCTTCAAAGAAAAGCCCGTCACACCTAATCATCCTGGTAGCACTATTTCTCTCAAGCAAGCCCGACATCCACTACTCAAAGGTCACGTTGTCCCACTCGACATCACATTTGATGAGGACACATGGGTGCTTGTGGTCACAGGACCGAATACAGGCGGTAAAACAGTCGCCCTCAAAACAGTCGGTTTGATGGTCTTGATGGCGCAATGTGGTTTGCATGTACCAGCAGATGAAGCTACTTTTACGGTTTTTGATGGTGTCTTTGCAGACATCGGTGATGAACAAAGTATTGAACAATCCCTCTCGACCTTCTCGTCTCATATGACCAATATCATCTCAATCTTAGATACATGTGATTCTCGGTCCTTGGTTGTGCTTGATGAAGTTGGAGCAGGGACAGACCCCGGGGAAGGCTCAGCATTAGCACGCGCACTACTCAACCGACTCAAAAATAATAGTGTGACAACGATGGTCAGCACCCATCACCCAGAGCTAAAGGTATATGCTGTCGAAACCAAAGGGGTACGCAATGCGAGTGTTGAATTTGACCTCGAAACCTTACGTCCAACCTATCGCTTGATTGTCGGTTTACCGGGGCGGTCAAATGCACTGGCAATTGCGTCACGTTTAGGATTGGATGACGGCATTATCGGGGATGCGCGGACAATGGTCGCAACCGAAGAACTCCAAGCGGATGACTTACTCGATGAAATCCAGCGAACCCGTGTTGAAATCCGTGAGCAACATGACGAAATTGCGACCCTACGGGGACAACTCAGTGAACAGCGTGATGTTCTGCAAGCTCGCCTTGACCAGATTGAAGATGAACGCCGTGATGTCATACGGGCTGCACGTCGTCATGCCGAAGATGATTTATCCGACTTCAACAAAGAACTCCGTAAAATGCGGAACGAATTACGGTCTGCTGGGATGCCTGCCGAAGCCCTGAATGCGCTCCATGCTGCCGCTGAAAAAATGGCAAGTTGGACAAAAGCACCACTGGATGATGCCGAACAAGTCCAGCAATTGGAGGATGTCGATTGGCAACCGCGTGTTGGCGATACCGTCTTCCTTGATAGCTTAAATGCTGAAGGTGTGATTGTTGAACTTGATGACAAAGAAGCCCAAATTCAAGTTGGGTCATTGCGTGTCCGTGCTAAATATAAAGATATGCGGAGACGGACTCGCAGTGAAAAACGAGTCGAGAAACGCGGGCATGTCCGTGATTATGAGCCCTCCGACCCCTTGCCACCCGTTGTTGCGTCCCCAGGGATGGAACTCGATTTACGCGGTAAACGGGTTGAAGAAGCCATTGAAATGCTGGATTACTATGTCGATGCTGCCTATACCTCGGGATTACCCTTTGGACGTATCATTCATGGCAAAGGGACAGGTCGCTTACGAGAGGCTGTTCGTGAATTTTTGAAGGGTCACGCCCTTATCAGTAAAGTTACACAAGGACACAATAATGAAGGTGGCGCAGGTGTCACTGTCATTCATATGGTGCCGATTACTTAAATATCATAATGGGGTGAGGCAGAGATGTCTTGCCCCTATGT
>CAYGTY010000158.1:12050-14610 GCA_964352825.1 uncultured Anaerolineaceae bacterium | reverse complement strand
CTGCTTGACTAACAAGGCAACTTAAGTCCATTGCCCAAAATTGGCGGTCAGTTAAAATAGTCATGTCCAGCTCAACAGTGCGCTCATCAAGAGCAATACTTGTGAGTTGTTCCGATGGAGACCACTTAGCTACAACTGTCGCAACGGGTGGTGGGGGTGGAGGTGGTTTTTTTGCGGCATAGACTGTCATCACACCTAAGATTGCAAGAGTGAAAATCAGTATTGCTAGGGTGCATAGTCGCTTCATAGTTTGTTCTCTATTGTATAGTGTACACTTCATATAACATAGTATAACAGAATTCTAGGTCAAAAGAATAAGGATATGTATGACTTTTGTCTTTATTGCTAGTCATGATTATCATCTTCGTGGGGGACAAGAACCATAAACCCATTGCCATCTCCCATCATTGATTTAGGTTTATTATCATATTGACGTTCGCCGTATATCTCTGGCATATTAGCTGCACATCCCGTCCCAAATTTAGGTTGAGCATAGGGTAAATGTGTTCCCCCTCTTGCCAAAATATGTTCCTGATTCGCTATCTCGCGTGTCTCATGTCCCTCGTAAGGGATACCATGATTCCAAGGCACACGAGAGCGAGCATTACAATAATGGCTCACAAATGCTCTGCGTGAATAAGTTGCACGATTAGCATGAGAGCGGTGGAAAATATGCCCACCAAAAAATACGACATCCCCTGGTTCAACCTCAGCTGGCACTTCATTATCATAGTGCATAGCAATCTCGGCTAAGGTATTTTTATCTGTATCAGGGTTACTTGCATTCTTAATTTGTGGAATATCTGTCAAAACCATATCGCCCTGCTCAGATATGCCATCACAATCTGGATAAATTGGCTCAACTTGTGACCCAGGGGTCATCCACAAACAACCATTTTCTAGTCTCGCTGGGTCAATCGCTAACCATGCCCCAATTAATGTGTCAGGTTGAGTCGGGATATAATAAGAATCTTGGTGATACCCTTGACCAGATTGCCCCGGTTGCTTAAAAAATAACATGGTCTGTAATGCCAAGACATCAGGACCTATTAACGCCTCCAAAACATCAACAACTCGTGGATGCAATAAGAAGCGTTCAGCAATTTCACTGGCACGATGTGGCATATGAATCCGCTCATAGAACACACGCCGTTCATCATCAGAAAGGCTGTCAGGTGGAGATGGCAAGCCTGCAATTGTTGTCCGTCCTGCCATCAAATCTTCAGTAAATTGTGCGAGTTCACCGACTTCTTCAGGAGATACCAAACCTTTAACCACCAAATAACCATCGCGATGAAATGCTTTATATTCTTCAACACGAACAGGGTAAATCTCATGAGTACGCGCTTGTGATATGTTCATTAAATATATCCTTCAATAAATCTATTTATACGATAAGATTTGTGACCTTCGGTAAATAATTGAACAAAAAAACAGCGGATGCACGGAAGCACATCCCTACACGGTTTTCGTGTATTTTCGTAGGGTTGAGACCTGTCTCAACCGCCGATTTATTTCCAATTTAGACTGCCATATTTAAATATGATCATCACGCCAAACATATTCAAAAAAGCGACGAACCTCAATAGTAATATCTGCTATCTTTTCTAAAATCACATAGCGTTTATCTTCTTCTGCGATAAACAAGTCATGGATCAACTGGGCTAATTCAGGGTTATCTTGGCGTATTCGTTCAATCGTATCTTTATGACGCGGTAGATATTCCCCTTGTTTGAGAAAGTAATAATTCAGCATCTTTGGCAAAGCATTACAAATCTCAAGCATCGCCATATCAGGGTCAGACTTGCAGACATCTAGTGCATTTTCCAAAGCCGAAACAGCATGATAGCGCATCAATTGTAGCATATTGGGATTGGGCATTGGTGGAGATTGTAAAGCCTGTTTTGCTTCTTCACGTAATTGCTCAACACGGTCATCACAATCAAGAATAACCACCCCACTGGCTATCATATGGGCAGTTGTCGGACCTGTATTTAAGTTATGACGTTCTTCGACAAAATAACGAGACACACGCTGAGGCGGGTTACAAAATAACTGGCACGGCACACCATTAAAAAATTTATGTTCAATCTGGCGGTAATCTGCCTCAAAAATAATATATAAGTCAATGTCACTGGTCAAATCGCCTTCACCACGCATCACACTACCCGCACCAATGATACCGATCGGGTTATAGTTCTCAATCGCATAAGCGACAACTAGACGTAGAGCTGTTGCAAAGGGTTCTTTAATCTCAGGAAAATTACATTGTTCAAGCATCAGAAAATCCTATTTTTCTTTATCTATATTATACAAACCTATTGAAATAGGGTAAAGCAATTTAATATATTAGCTATCGTTATGCCTAAACAAACCCATAATTACTACTTACCCGAACCAATGTATAATTTGCTCAACTGTCAATGAGGTTTGTACTAACGCATAATACATTTACGACCCTACATTTCAGTAATGAGTAATGAGCGATGAGTAAAATCCTATCATCTGGACATGCTTATATCATTAGTATTTGGCAAATCCCCTGAGAGGCGATTTTTAT
>CAYGTY010000158.1:0-11950 GCA_964352825.1 uncultured Anaerolineaceae bacterium | reverse complement strand
CGATAAGGCGAAAGTCAAAAATACAGCATTTAATATCGTTATTAAGGGTTTTAAAAGTTCATAATAGATAATTTTCCAATAAAATGATACTGTAAAAGCAATCATTTAACACTTTTATTCCATTATTTTTTATGAATTGGAGCATTTTATGCAAATTTCTGGCAACCATATTTACCTACGTGACATTCAAGCAAAAGACAAAGACAGTCTCATCTATTGGTTACAACCTCATCATAATTGGCACAAATTCAACGGTCCATATTACCCACCCTCACCATCTGATAAAATCCTTGACATCGTCGAAAATGGGATAAGCTCAGAGCCACCCGACCCCCGTCGTCGTTTATTGATTGTAGATAAGCAGACGGACGAGATTATGGGTATGACGACCTGTTATTGGATTAGCCGAGAGACGGATTGGATGGCAATCGGAATTGCAATCTACAACCCTGACAATTGGAGTAAAGGATATGGATACGATGCGCTAAGCTTATGGTGCGATTATATGTTTGAAGCCTATCCCAACTTCGTGCGCCTTGATATGCGAACATGGTCAGGCAACATCGGCATGATGAAACTCGCTGAAAAACTAGGCTTTAAGCTAGAAGCTACCTTCCGCAAAGCCCGTATCGTTGAGGGTGAATATTATGATGGGCTGGGTTATGGTATTTTGCGCGAGGAATGGGAACAACGCTAAGCAAACATTGCCTTGATGTCTCAATCATTGAGGGCTTGAATAGCTTAAGTTTTGCGTTACGATTAGAGTGTATCTATCTCAATTAAGGATATTCATGTATCAGAGTTCATCCACTCGCTCAAATCGTGCTCAACGCGCAGGTAGTCTATTTGAATGGCTCTATTTTAAAGGGCAAATCAAAGGGCTGATTGCACGTATATTAGGGCAATCGCGCATGATTCGCTATCTGGATAGTGCGGTAGTCAATACGGCAGATGTAGAGGTTGAGCAAGTCGGATTACAAGCCATCCGCATCCAGCAAATTGTCGGTACACAAGGACGCTTAAATTATGATATTGAATTTTGCCCCCTACAACGCCGTGATAAAAAACGTTGGATGAGTGTAGCGATTGCAATGATGACCGATGCAACCACACTATCTCCTATCACAGTTATACAAGTCGGTGATGATTATTATACTGCCGACGGTAATCATCGCGTTTCGGTAGCACGTACCCTCAATAAGTTATTTATCGATGCTTATGTAACACGCTGGCATGTGCCTAAATCAGATTAGCGAGTCCCCATCTTTTTGACATCCCATCTAATATTCGTTAGGCTTTTCTCAATGTTGTTGATACAGATGAGACGAATAAATAATGGTGAGATCCAAACGCTTTGAAATACTGGAACAACGAGATATTAATAAAGAGACCTTTGTCGAACCGTGGGCAGAAGCGGGGCTAATTGTTGCTGATAGTCCTTATGACCCCAAACCTTCATTAATCATAGATGATGGGCAAATCACCGAACTTGATGGCAAGCTTCGTACTGATTTTGATGCGATTGACCATTTCATCGTCTCTCATACCCTCAATTTGGATATTGCTCAAGAGGCGATGGCTACCCCATCACTCGAGATTGCTCGCATGTTAGCGGACATCAATATCCCGCGCGAAGAGATTGCCATGATTATCAGTGGATGTACCCCTGCCAAACTCTGCGACATCATACGTCATATGAATGTACTAGAGATGATGATGGGGTTATCCAAGATGCGGATTCGTCGAATGCCTGCCAATCAAGCCCATGTCACCAACTGGCGCGAACACCCTGCCCTACTCGCGGCAGATGCGGCGGAAGCGGCTTTACGAGGATTTGCCGAAGTCGAAACCACGGTAAGAGTTGCACGACTTGCCCCATTTAATGCACTCTCAATCCTTGTCGGAACGCAAACGGGTCGGGGTGGTGTGCTGACACAATGTTCTGTCGAAGAAGCTCTCGGTCTAAAACTCGCTATGAAAGGTCTGACAACCTATGCCGAAACACTATCTGTCTATGGCACGGAGATGACCTTTGTTGATGGTGACGATACCCCGTGGTCAAAATCATTTTTGGCATCGGCTTATGCATCACGCGGTGTAAAAATCCGCTTTACATCTGGCACAGGTTCAGAGGCATTGATGGGACGCGCCGAGCAGAAATCCATGCTCTATCTGGAAGCCCGTTGCCTATTGGTTGTTAAAGGGGCTGGGAGTCAAGGTGTTCAGAACGGCTCGATTTCTTGTATCGCCTTACCCGAAGCCCTCCCAGGTGGAGTCCGCGCTGTATTAGCCGAAAATCTACTGGCATCAATGTTGGGGTTAGAGGTTGCATCAGGGAATGACGCACTCGCATCGCATTCCAGTATCCGTAAAACTGCCAAGCTCATGTTGCAATTTATCCCAGGGACAGACTTTATATTTTCGGGTTATAGTGCGATTCCCAAACGGGATAATTTATTTGGGGGTGGGAACTTTGATGCAGAAGATTTTGACGATTACAATGTGCTACAGCGCGATATGCAGATTGATGGTGGCGTGAAACCGATTCGGGAAGATGAAGCCATCGCGATTCGTCGTAAAGCTGCCCAAGCCATTCAAGCCGTGTATCGAGAACTCAACTTACCAAACATCACCGATGAAGAGGTCGAAGCCGCAACAGTCGCTCATAGCAGTGATGATATGCCTGAGCGCGATATTCTACCTGACTTGACCGCCGCTGATAAATTCCTCGCTGGTGATACCGATTTTGTCAGTGTCATACAAGCGCTGCAACGGGCTGGTTTTGATGATATTGCAGAAAATATTCTTGAGCTCGGACGGCAACGTATCGCTGGGGATTATCTGCAACCCTCCGCAATTTTTGACGAAAACTTCAAAGTCCAAAGTGCTATCAATGACCCCAATATCTACACAGGACCAGGGACAGGCTATCGTCCTGATGGTGACCGCTGGCAAGAGATGCAAGCCATCCCGCAAGCAAAGTCTCCCGAAGGCTTCATTGATGAACAACTCGGTGAACCCCTTTCACGGTTAGCCGAAGTCGATGTTGCCCAAAAGGGAACACAAGCCGAGGTGGTGCTAGCAGTAGGACCTGCTTTCGGACGGGTGATGACCAAGACGATTGGTGCATTAGACCATGAAGAAGTCCTCAAATCGATTTTGATGGGTATCGCCAGTGAAGGCATCGTGGCGCGGATTATTCGTGTGTACCATACATCCGATTGTGCAGCGATTGGCTATGTCGGCGCACGCTTGAGTGGTAGTGGCATCGCGATTGGACTACAATCACGTGGGACAGCAGTCATCCACCAGAAAGACCTCGCACCCTTGAATAACCTAGAGCTATTCCCACAGTCACCCAGCCTAACCCTCGAAACCTATGAGCATATGGGACGCAATGCCGCCCGTTATGCCAAGGGACTCGCCCCTGTACCCGTATCGGTCAAAATCGATAACGGCGCACGACTGCGACTGATTGTGAAAACCGCTTTATTACACCGTCGCGAGACTGATGAAGTCCGTGACGACCAACCCCCATTAGAATTACGCTTTGATTGGGAGCCATCATAATGAGCCAATATCCTTTACGAGACAAGGCACCCGACGAGTTACAAGCCTTTAGTGGTCGCCCATTGAGTGAGATTACATCGCAGGCGATTGCAGATGGTGAGCTATCGGCTGATGATTTACGCACGCACGCCTCTGCATTGGTTAAACAAGCTGACATCGCACGTCAAGCTGGCTACCCACAACTGGCTGATAATCTGTTGCGAGCATCCGAACTTACGCGCGTCCCACAAGAGGAAGTCTTCAAAATCTACGAGATGTTGCGCCCTGACCGCTCCTCATGGGATGAACTGAATAAACTCGCGGATTATTTAGAAGCAACCTATAGCGCAGCAGCCAATGCCAAGTTCATTCGTGAAGCAGCCGATGTTTATCAAGAGCGTGGGATTTTGAGACGATAATCATTTATTAAAAAATCCCATCTATACACTTGAATCCCCCATCCCTCAAGGCAGTGAGGAAGGGGGTTTTTTAAGTCGGCTAGGTGGGGTCGTCGGTGGGTGGGTCGCGCCATGGGGGGACATTATGGACAGAGCCTTCGTAGACGTATTCAAAGCGGACGATACGTTCGGGGTTGTATTGGGGTATGAGTTGGTCGAGCTGGAGGACGCGGTCGAGGATGCGAGCGAGGGCAAGGGTGCGGAGGCTGATATTGTCGTCACTGGTGGAGAGGTCGGCGGCGAGTTTTTGAGCGTGTTCCATGAGGTTGGCACGGAGTTTTTTAAATTCGGCGTAGTGGTCGGTATTGGTGAGTTCGTCTTCTGCGAGCGGATAGGGGTAGGTTTTTCCTGGGATGCCGTTTGTGCCTGCCTTTGGTTCGCGCCATACCCCCCCTGAATCCCCCCCACTGCGTAGGGGGGACTTGGTTAAGTCTGAATTCTCTCCACTGTGTAGGGGGGACTTGGTTAGGTCTGAATTCTCTCCACTATGTAGGGGGGACTTATCTTCCTCATCGTGTAGGGGTGATTTTGTGTCGCTGTCGCCATTATTATTTAGAGATGGCTGTGTTTTATGGCGCGGTTGTGGCGTGATTTCGGGGTTTGTGACGGGGTTGTGGCGCGAATGGGGTGTTTGTGACGCGGTTATGGCATTTTGATTATTTTTTTGTGCCATTCCGCGATTTGGTTTTTGGTTCATTTGTTCCCGCCAGCGGTAGAGGGTACGACGGGGAATTTTTGAGATTTGGTGGACGGTATTGATGTCTTTATAGGTTGTGAGCAGGACAAGTGTGTCGATTTTGGTTTCTTTATCGTATTTTTTGGGCATGGTTGATCTCCTTATAGATATTGTTTTTTGTATCTATTCATCCATCCATAATTTTTAAAACAAAAAGACAAAAAAATGATAACCACAGAGGCACAAAGAACACAAAGAAAAGCAAGGTGAAAGAGTTATAAGTGAGTAATAATAAGGCGTATAGCGATTATTACTCAGCACTTGACTTGGCGGTCTTGGCTTCTTGGCGGTTTTTATTTTCCAGTCATCTCACGGATAGGTGAATTATTACTGTTTTTATGAGGGTAGCCGATTTTGGGGTGCAAAGGGTGACTATTTGGTCACGTTGGGGAATGGGTTAGGAGTAAAAGTTGAAAGTTGAAAGCGAGGGCAAAGGGCATCACCACCGAGGCACAGCGGATGCAGAGAAGGACAGGCAAAGGGACAGAGAAGAATTTAGAAGCGATTGATGACATGGCATCAACCCTACTCCATCCGACTCTATTTCGACTCAGTGTTCAAGCCGATTAGGGCATAACGCGGCAGTATGGGGGAAGGGTCGAAGATTGTAGCGGACTAACCCCATCCCCAGCCGTACGTAGACATTACGGTTCCCCGTTCCCCAAGGCATTGAGGAAGGGAGAAAGAAGTCCCTTGCTGGAGAATCGGTGAGGGCGAGGCACGCTACGGTTATTTATAGGGCAAGGGGAGGGACATCAGCATAGAGTCGGAGAGGGGACATTATGGCGGACGCACGGAAGCGCGTCCCTACGAATATGCCGTCAATATGGGGTTGGTTAAAATTGGAAGTAGATGAAGGGGTCGGTTGCGCCTGTGTAGAGCAGGGATAGGATAATGGCTGTCGCTAGCAGATAGTAAATGACTATGCGAAGGGGTGCGGATAAGCGTCCGAAATGCTCAATTGCCAGATTGTCACGGTCAACATAATCATAGAGCAGGACGATGATTGCGCCGATGATAAAGATGATGAACTCGGTTTGGGGGGCGAGTGCGCTCTGATTAAAGGGTTCGTATATATCTTGTGCCAGTGAAAAATTGAGGATGTTGGAGAATAGCATTCCCGCTTGCTCCATTGTGACCGACCAAAATAAGATATAGCCGAAGAAGCGTAGAATTTGGGTCAATGCCCAGCGTAACCAAACAGGCGGTGCAATCCATTTTTTGAGGGTTGCGTTCCTATCAATCGCGCGGTTTATCAATATTTCTGCCGAAATGACAATCCCGTGCATCAAGCCCCAGATGATAAAGGTGGTTCGTGCGCCATGCCATAAGCCACTGAGTACAAAGACAATCACGATGTTGATGAGTGTTCTGGACAGCCCCTTACGATTCCCCCCCAGCGGGATATAGACATAATCGCGAAACCATGTAATCAGTGAGAGATGCCAGCGTCGCCAAAAGTCCGTATCAGAAATGGCAAAAAATGGCTGACGGAAATTGAGCATTAGGTCAAATCCGAGGATACGGGCTGTCCCGATGGCGATGTCTGAGTAGGCTGAAAAATCACAATAGACATGGAACATCAACATCAGGGTCGCCAAGATAATCGGCATCCCCTCATAATAATCATAATAGGAGTAGACTTCGTTGACATAGACAATCACGCGGTCGGCTATCACCACCTTTTTGAAGACTCCCCATAAAATCAGCCGTAAGCCTGTGATGGTGCGATAGGTGTCAAATGTGTAGTGCTGGTGAAGCTGGGGGATGATATTTTTGGCGCGTTCAATCGGTCCTGCGACGAGTTGTGGGAAGAAAGCAACATAGGTAGCAAAGATGCCGACATGACGCTCTGCTTGTAGTTGACCACGATAGACATCAAAGGTATAGGCGAGGGACTGAAAGGTATAAAACGAGATACCGACGGGTAACAAAATCTCAAGCACCATCGGTGAATAGGTGATGCCGAGTGAGGTTAATAGGTCAGCAAAAGATTGATTGAAGAAGTTGAAATATTTGAAGAAAAATAGGACACCGAGGTTCGCGCTGATGCTAATGGCAAAGATGGCTTTACGGCGACGGCGGTTGTCTAGTGGGATGGATTGAAGCCAGAGGGCGACGAAATAATCCACGAGTGTCGAGAAGATAATCAGAATGAGGTAATTGATGTTCCAGTAGGCATAGAAGAAGTAACTCGCGCCAAGTAATAACATCCAACGGAAGCGATGAGGTAAGGCAAAATATGTAAAAAAGACGGCTATGAAAAATAAGATAAATTCAAAGGAAATAAAGCTCATGCTGTGCTGATAGACCTCAAAAATGGGTTAGGTGTTTATTATACATCTAAAAACTTGATAACCACGAAATGTTGAATCTGACGCACAACCTACGCTCTATCAATGCCCATCCGATGAAAAATAAAAATCCTGTAAAAACGACTTACACTGTGGGCAAATAAACACATACAGGAGAGATTCTCATGAGATACAGACCGATTATATTTATATTTATTTTAGTGAGTAGCATGGTATTCGGTACACAGATTCAGGCACAAGACAATACACAGTTCCGTGTCTATATGGCATTTGAAGATGGTCCGACAGATGCATATACTCCACAAATTCTCGATATTCTGGCGCAATATAATGCTAAGGCGACGTTTTTCATTAATGGTTATCAGATTGCAGGGCATGAACATATCATGCAACGCACGATTTTAGAGGGACATGCGATTGCCAATCATCTATGGGAAGAACCGGGATTTTATGCCGGAAGCCCTGATGAGCGCATCTTAGAAGCCTATTGGCGTACCGAAAACGCCATTCGTGAGGCATTAGGCGATACACTGCCTATCTACGATGCACAAGTTAAATTATTCCGTCACCCTGGGGGAAGCATCCATAAACTGCCACACATCGAGGGTGTCAATGTGATTACCTATAATCCTTCAGTTGATAGTGACGATTGTGGATGGTTTTTAGATTCGTCTGGAAATTATGATGCTGGGGTATTGTCAAATTTAATGGGCGACCCCGTATCTACAGGTGGTCATCGGTGGAATGTGTTTGAACATGGCGATGGGGTTGTGATTTCGTTCCATGACATCAATCGTGTGACAGGACGTGTTTTGCCTATCTTTCTTGAAGAATTACAAGAAGCAGGTGCGACTTTCCATGCCCTACCGCGCCCATGGGATGAACCGAATACGATGCCGATTGCACTTGGCACACCGCCACAACAAGGTCAAGGCGTTGATGGATTTTCAATGCAAGTCGAACTCAAAGACTTTGCTTATGTGCGGACTGCACCCAATGAAGGCGCAGAGTTACTGGTTGTCAGTTTACCTCCGCAAACCCGCTTGACCGCAACAGGGCGCAATCATTCTTGGTATCGGGTTGTGGTTGATGGTCAGGACGGATGGATATGGCGCAATAATGTTTATCCACGCGGACCTGTGCCCCATTTGCCTTATGTTGATGTGAATTAAATTGATAGCTATGGGGTTGATTTGAGTTCAACCCTATTAGTACAAAAAGACAAGACATGATAACCACAGAGTCACAAAGGACACAGAGAAAAGCAAGTGTAAAAAGTTGCTGAGGGTTTTCGTAAGGATTACAAATCTGGTTGCGACAGAGTATTAAGGTATAATCAGACTCAATATGTCATATAAATATAAGGAGACCCTATGACTATAGCACATGAGTTATTTAAATTTGGACAATCTATCTGGTATGACAACATCCGCCGTTCATTGATTGAATCGGGCGACCTTGCGCGTTTATTGGAAAAAGGTGTTCGTGGTGTGACATCGAACCCGTCGATTTTTGAAAAAGCGATTGCTGGTAGCGATGATTATGATGAGCAATTACAAGCTCTCGTAGCAGATGATAAATCTGTCAACGAAATTTATGATGCAATTGTCATTCAAGATATTCAAGCAGCGGCTGATGTTTTGCGCCCACTCTATGACGAAAGTGATGGCGGTGATGGCTATATCAGCTTAGAAGTTAGCCCAACACTCGCGAACGACACAGAAGGCACAATTGCAGATGCACGACGTTATTATGCAGCGGTGAATCGCCCGAATGTGATGATTAAAGTGCCTGCCACCCCTGCTGGCATTCCTGCGATTCGGACCTTAATTGGTGAAGGCATCAATATCAATGTGACCTTGATGTTCTCATTGGCGCATTATGATGCAGTCGCGAATGCTTATATCGAAGGATTGGAAACACTCGCAAGTAATGGGGGCGACTTGAGTAAAGTGGCTTCGGTTGCATCATTCTTTGTCAGCCGTGTGGATGCCGAAGTTGATAGCGCGTTAGACGCTATTGGCAATACAGACTTACAGGGGAAAATCGCGATTGCAAATGCCAAACTGGCTTATGCACGCTTCCAAGAAACTTTTAGTGGTGCGCGTTGGGATGCCCTAGCCGAACAAGGGGCAAGTCCACAACGTCCACTTTGGGCAAGCACCAGTGTAAAAAATCCAAGCTATCCTGACACACTATATGTTGATACGCTCATCGGCGCACATACCGTCAACACTGTGCCACCTGCAACATTGGATGACTTGCTTGACCACGGGACAGCAGCCGATACCGTCGGGAGCAACATAGAAGAGGCACAAGCACAAGTTGATAAATTAGCTGAGCTTGGCATCGACCTATCCCAAATCACAGAAGATTTGCAAACTGTCGGTGTCGAAAAATTTGCTCAATCCTTTGAAAGTTTGATGAAGAGTATTGCCGAAAAACGTGAGCGTCTGTTAGAAGGTAGTCAAAATGCAGGCTAAATTAGGAGAGTATCAAGCGCAAGTTAATTCTGCACGTCAAGGTATGGCATCGGCGAATATTATGGCGCGGATTGGTGACCATGACCACACGGTATGGAAACCGAATCCTGATGAAATTACCAATCGGCTCGGTTGGATTGATATTGCGGACCGCATGGTTGCTGAGGTTAACGGTATCTCCGACTTTGTCACAGAAGTCCGTTCTTCTGGATATACACATACGCTGTTGATGGGTATGGGTGGCTCTAGTCTTGCGCCTGAGGTCTTTAGTATGACCTTTGGTGTGGCGGATGATTACCTCAGTTTAGAGGTACTCGATACAACCGATGCCGATGCGGTACGGGCAATTGATGCCAAGCTTGATTACAGTAAAACACTGTTCATTGTTGCGACAAAATCGGGTGGTACGGCGGAGACACTATCCGCATTTAAGTATTTCTATAATCGGACGGCTGAAGAACTCGGTGCAGAGAAAGCTGGCGAACACTTCGCTGGTATCACTGACCCTGGGAGTAAGTTGTTAGATATTGGGAATACCTATAATTTCCGTCATATCTTTGTGAATGACCCAAATATCGGCGGACGTTACTCGGCATTGTCCTTCTTCGGCTTAGTGCCTGCTTGCTTATTGGGTATTGATGTAACCCGCTTACTAAAATCTGCAATCGATGCAAGCGCAAATGACGCTGAGGAACTCGGGACAATCATGGGTGAACTGGCAAAAGTTGGGCGCGATAAAATCACCTTTATCACATCCAATGAGATTGCGAGTTTTGGGGATTGGGTTGAGCAACTGATTGCAGAAAGCACAGGTAAAGAAGGTAAAGGCATTGTCCCTGTGGTGGGTGAGGCATTGGGTGCGCCTGATGTTTATGGAGAAGACCGCTTCTTTGTCCATCTCCAGCTTGAGGATGATGATAGCGATAGTAGCGCATTAGCAGAGCTTGAATCCGCAGGACATCCGCTTGTTCACATTCAGTTGGATAGCTTATATGACCTCGGTAGTCAATTTTGGGTATGGGAAATGGCGACAGCAGTTGCAGGGCATCACCTTAATATTCAACCCTTCGACCAACCGAATGTCGAAAGCGCGAAAATCTTAGCTCGTCAGATGATTGATGCGTATACAGAATCAGGTGAACTGCCAGCACAAGATGCAAAAATCACCGATGGCGATATTGTTGTCTATGGTGACGATGTACACGGTATGACGGCAGTAGAAGCTCTGATTGACTTCCTCGCACAAATCAGTGCTGGGGATTATGTGACTTTACAACCTTATGTGACACCTGATGCAGAGACGAGTGACTTATTAAATACAATTCGTCTGCATATTCGGGATATTCACCAAGTGGCAACCACATCCGCTTATGGACCACGCTTTTTACATTCCACTGGGCAACTCCATAAAGGGGATGCTGGGAACGGGTCGTTTATCCAATTTACATCTGATGCAGTTGAAGATGTTGATATTCCAGATTCTGCTGGGAGTGACGAATCAAGCATGACCTTTGGGGTTTTGAAACTCGCACAGGCACTCGGCGACCAACAAGCCCTCATCGAAAATAATCGTCGTGTGATTCGCTTTCACCTCGGCACGGAAACAGTTGCAGGCTTACAGAAATTAACCGAAGCATTTGAGTAGTCCATTCAGACAACATGTAGGGTGATCGTGTTTCGCCCTACATCATGACTTCATAACTATCGTTCATATTGGTGGTATCTGGTCATCAGTTGATATACTATGTATCATAAAATATATATTATGATTAGATTTATCAAAGTTAGGTAAGTAGCATGGCACGTCCACGCGAATTTGATGAACAAGAAGCCCTGAATAAAGCAATGTCTTTGTTCTGGCATGATGGTTATGAACGCGCATCGCTTGACCATTTATTAAAAGCTATGACTATCCAGCGATCGAGTTTCTATAATTCGTTTGGGAATAAGCGTCAACTCTTCTTGCTGGCACTGACGCACTATATGAAATCAGTCAACACCGATTTTATTGTCGTCAAGCTGGATGATAGCGAAGACGGGCTTTCAGGTATTGAGGCTATCTTTTGGGGTTATGTGGATGTTTTTCATCGCGATCAAGATTGCAAGGGGTGCTTGATGGTGAATACGATGGTTGAGGTCGCACCACATGATGAGGAAGTTCATCAACTGATTCAAAGTAGTCTAAAACAGGTCGAAGATGCTTTTGTGCGTGCCTTGACTCGTGCGCGTGATGCTAAACTTATCCGTGATGAACTTGATTTACGCGCTACGGCGATATTTTTGGTTAATACCTTAACAGGGATGCGTGTCATGGGGCGACAGACCTTTGAGCGTGCGCCATTTGAAGCCGTTGTCAAAACGACTTTATCGGTTTTGGATATTTAATTTTAAGTAGGCATATAATCATAA
>CAYGTY010000157.1:0-14783 GCA_964352825.1 uncultured Anaerolineaceae bacterium | reverse complement strand
GAAAGCGACTTTTAGACCATCTTTAGGGAATATCGTCGGATTATAACGAGTATTTAAGTTTTGGTCAGGCAGGACATCCCATTCATAGTGACGCAATAGATAAGATGCGACAATCTTCATCTCCAATTGGGCGAAGGCATAACCGATACACACCCGTGAGCCACCACCAAAGCCCACTAAGCTAAAGGGCACATTGTTCTCATTGCGCTCAGGGCTAAAGCGGTCAGGGTCAAAGACATCAGGGTTTTTATAAACCGCCTCATCACGATGGGTAACATTAATCCAATAGAGTGCTGTCCAGCCTTTTGGAATATAATAGCCATTAAACTCAATTGGCTCAATCACACCACGGAAGCCAGCAGGCACAGGTGGGCGCATCCGTTCGACTTCTTTTAACACCTGTTCCAGATAAGTCATCGCACGGATATTATCCATCGTCAGACGACCCTCTATATTGAGTTTATCTTGTTCCTCTCGCGCTTTTTGTAAAACATCAGGATTCTGCGAGAGAAGCATCACCAGTGATGTAATCATCGATGCGCTGGTTTCATGCCCTGCAAATAAGAGCAAGAGTGTCTGCGTTTTGAGTTCATCAAGTGTCAATTGTATGCCGTCTTCATCACGGGTCTGCATCATCAAACCAAGTGCATCATTAGTCGGGTTTGCTTGACGGTGCAAAACAGCCTTTTCGATATAAGCTAGTAATTCATCACGCGCTTGCAATGCCTTACCATAGGGTGTCCATGCCCAACGTGTCGGCACATTGACAAACCCCTTGGTCATCTGCGTGAATAATTGGCTGAGGTGGGCGGCTTCCTCACCTGCATCTGTCCCAATCAGTAATTTACTGGCAATCTCAAATGTGAGGTGTTTATTTTCATCTGCCCACGCAAATTGACCCAATTTTTCCATGCGTTCAAGGTTACGTATGGTGATGTCTTCCATCGTTTGTTGATAATTATGGAGCGCCTCACGATGAAAGGCGGGCATAATCAGGCGACGTTTGGCGCGGTGTTCTGCCCCATCTTGGACAAATAGTGATTCCCCCAACAATTCTTTAAATGTCGGGGGCCAGCCTTCACGCCATGCAAAGTGCTTCATGCCTGTAGATAATAAAAAGCGGTTTGCTTCTGCCCCCATAAACACGGCTATCTTCCGCCCGAGAATACGAGTTTTGAAGACAGGTCCATGTTGGTGATATTGTTCCATCATATATTCGAGGTCAAATAAACGCGGGGGTTCACCCAACCATGGCAAGCCAAATTCCCCAGGGGGGAGTGGTAAGTGAGACGGGTTTTCTATTACTTCTGCCATATCATATAATCCAATTTCAAATCAAACACGCCATATCATAACATGACATATCAACAAGACATGGCGTTTATATAGAATACTCATGATTTGTTTACACCACAGGTTTATGCCGTAGAAAGAGTAGATTCGGTAAAGCGATACCGAGTGCCAGTGCCGCTAAGATAAACCCTGTTGTACTGGCGTTGACCGATACATCCGCTAAGATACTGACGATGGTTTCATCGGTTGCGCTGGGTAGGCTAATCACAGCAAGCATTGCCTGAAAAGCAAATACCCCCGGTACCATTGGAATAACGCCACTAATGCCAAATACAAGTGAAGGAATCTTGAGCCGATATGCACAATACTTTGCCATAAAACCGACGGTTGTCGCACCAATGAGTGTGCTAATTGTAATTGACAGCCCAAACTGTTCCATCATCAAGGTACGCATGGCATGACCGACTGCCCCTGCCAAGACACAGTAAATTAATGCACGGCGCGGTACATTAAATAATATCGCAAATCCCAATGCCGCAATGCCCGAAAATAAAGCATCTTCTAAAATCATCCCAAGTACAGTTATGAAGTCGTTCATATCGCTAATCCATTCGTCACCCACAAAGCCAGCCACATGCCCAATGCAATACTCAAAGCAACAATCAAGCCACTAATACCGCGCGCCGTGCCTGTGAGGGTATGTCCATTGATAAGGTCTTCCAGTGCATTAATCAAAGGCGCACCGGGGATGAGTAATAGAACAGATGCCGCGAGCGCAATTTCTGGCATTCCGTTGGTAAAGAACCTAATCCCTGCACTAGCAATCAAGCTGGCAATAAATGCTGTTGCCATCACAACCAAAAAGCCATTAAAAAATAGTTTGTGCATCTGCTGACGTATCCACATTCCCGTACTTGCTGCTATCCATGTCACAAAAAACGTTTCCCAATTCGCACCAAATAGATAGCTGAAAGATGCACAGGATAAACCGACCATCACAACAATCAACCAACGATTATACTGAGGTTGCATTTTATCAATCTTGACCAATTCTTGACGGACATCGAATCTGTCCATGTGATTATCTTGTACTTGATAAACGATGTTCGTAATTTGTGAGATAACTGCCATGTTCACACCCAAACGAGGAACCCGGCGGGCTTTTGTACGAAACTGATGATTATTGACCGTCGTCACAATAATGGCGTGAGGCTGAACAACCACATCCATCCAATCACAACCGAGTCCCGTGCCGAGCCGATGCACAGTTTCTTCGACACGCGCACTATCTGCACCATGTTGGAGCAACATCTGCCCCGCCCACAATGAAATGCTAATCACATCACGCAAAACATCAGGTTCAAGCAGGGGTTTATACGTCCGTGCATCAGGATAATTATCGTCTGTAGCCATATCTACCTCGTTAACAATCATATTTGGAACAGACAAAAAGAAGTTGGGGACACTGCCCCAATATATTATTTAGGGGTAATAAATTGTATAAGTGTTTGAAAATCTTGTACCAATGTATCACGTTGGTTCGGGTTATAAAGTGATGCCGCTGGATGAAATAGAGGAACAACCGCTGCTTCTCCATAGCCTGTCTTCACACGAATAACAGTCCCGTGTAATTGGCTTATCTTTTGGGATGCTTCGGGTGCTTTATATCGCTGTAAGATAAACTCCATCGAAAACCGTCCCAATGTTGCAATCACTTTTGGTTGAATCAAGTCAATTTGACGCTCAAGGAAGGGAGCATAGAGTTCAATTTCAGCTTTATGAGGGTCGCGGTTTTTGGGTGGACGGTCTTTGACGATATTGGTCACATACACATCCATACGCTCTAATTTAATACTATCCAGCAATTCATCCAAAACACGACCCGATGCACCACAAAATGGACGACCTGTCTCGGCTTCGTTTTTTCCGGGGGCTTCACCAATAAACATAATATCAGCATGGTGATTGCCCTGCCCAATCACAGGATAATAGCCATTTTCCGTGCGATATTGATATAAAGGGGATTCGGTCAGATTCACAATCTCATCTTTTATTTTACGCAACTCGTCGGTGCGGTCACTCGGCATTATTCACACTTTCTATTATGTTAAACCAATGCTCCCTAGTTTAACATAATTGGCGACAGTGTTCTAAGCACAATCACAGGGTTTTGACTACAATACCTATATAGCTTATCAAATAAATTGAGACTCTTGCGAGGTGACAAATGTCCCTACTACATCCATTAGACAATCCACAGATTACATCATCTTTGTTTTTCCCACGTCATGCCATACCTCAAAAATCACCAGATGGTTTATGGCAAGATGGTACAGTCCAAGTCGAAGACGGGGTTGACTTAGGGTATCGCTTTTTTATCAATCAAGCCGATAGCCCTGTTATTTTATTTTTTCATGGGAATGGTGAAGTCGCCAGCGATTATACAAACATTTATTCAGGGTATCGAGAAATGGCTGATGTGTCGCTATTGGTGGTCGATTATCGTGGGTATGGATGGAGTACAGGCAAACCCTTAACCAGCAAAATGCTACCTGATGCAAAAGTTATCCTCGATAAATTACCACAAATTTTAGATAAAGCAAAAGTGAATCAAGATGTACCTTTATTTATCAAAGGGCGGTCACTCGGTAGCGCACCTGCTATTTATCTTGGATTGGTCGCAGCAGAAAAATTTAAAGGAATGATTATTGATAGTGGATATGCTTCCGCCCCATCATTATTTAGACGCTTAGGCATCGCCATACCTGATGACATAAAAGATGATGATAGCCTGCCATTATATAATGCAGAGAAAATTAAAAAGGTTGATTTGCCATTGTTGGTAATACATGGGGAAGACGATAATTTGATTTCAGTGGACAACGCAAAAAAGCTATATAACAATTCACCACATAGCAAAAAGCAATTGTTTATAATCACTGGCGCAGGACATAACAATCTTTTATATGTTGCATATGAAGACTACTTTAGCGTGATTAACGGATTTGTCAATAATAACCTTGCTTAAATTATAAATTTGTTGCAATTTCCCAACCTTAACTGTCTCCGTTTTCTTGCTGGCGGACACTACTTAACCATTCAATTGCCTCGTCCATCTGCTCCGTCTGGAAGATTTTACGAGTATTGTCCAGTTCCCGTGCTGTGATTGCGCTGACCATATCGACAAGAATGGAATCATTGGGATTATCGACAATATAGGCAATGTAATTTTTAGGGAAATTGTCATGTTTAGCCATCATAGGCACTGCGACTTGGCGCATATATGTCACAGGGTACATCCCAGATTTAGATACATCAATCACATAGGTCATAGCAATTTCCGCCCCTACAGATACTTCATGTGTGTAAGCATCAGCATCAATTAACGCTAAATACTGATCGACGGCATTGCGGTTATTTTTCAAAAATCGGTATATCTTGATACCTTGAATTTCATCTTTCTCAACAAGTATGTCAGACATCATAATACCTTATCTGTTCTTAATCTCATTTACTATGTATAAATTTGTTCACGGACACTAATTAGCCATTCAACTGCTTCATCCATTTGTTGAGTATGGAAGACTTTACGAGTACTTTGAAGTTTACGTGCTGTCATTGCATCAAACATATCGACAAGAATTTTATCATTGAGGTTCTCTATCACATAAGCAATATAACTGCTAAGTGACGATTTGTGCTTTTCAACCAAGGGCTTTGCCTTTTGTTGAGAATAGGACAACGAAAACATCCCCGATCGAGATACATCAAGGACATATAGCATCGGTTTATCTGCATTATCAGATGCTAGATGAGTATAGGCAGCTTCATCAGCTAATAATAAAAACTGATCGACTGCATCACGATTATTCTTAAAGAAACGATAAATTATGATACCTTTAATTTCATCTTTCTCAACAAGTATGTCAGACATAAGAATATCCTTTTAGAGTATAAGTTTATTTTTTGAGTTCTTGTTGGCGAATCTCCGTCAACCAATCAATCGCTTGGTCAAAGTCATCCGCAGTAAAGATTTTGCGTGTATGTGCCAATTGGCGTGCAGTTAAAGCATCAATCATGTTTACGAGAATCGAATCGTTTAGGTTATCTGTTACATAAGCAATATAACTAACAGGTACACGAGGTTTTGCACCCACAATAGAATTGACCCGTTGACGCATATAGTTGACCGAAAACATACCACTACGAGATACATCAATGACATAAAACATCGGTGCATCAGCAGAGTTTGTATCTATATGAGATTGAATATCTGTATCAACTAATTTCAAATAATCATCAACTGCTTGGCGCGTATTTTTGTAAAAACGATATATAAATATTTCACGAATTATCAACCGCTCGACCAGTACGTCACTCATATCTAACCTCAAATATCCAAATTAAACTATAACTCTTTTATAGATCATTAACAAAAAATAACACTCGTTAAATTACTAAATATTACAATTAGAGTGTAACACAGTTTTCTACAAGAGAATCATTTAGAAATTAAGTTTTGTATAGAATTGGGACAAAATTTACAGATTATTTAGCCAGTCGATAGCTTTATCCAGATCATCGATGTGGAAAAGTTTACGCTTATGAGCAAACCCACGCGCAGTCAGCCCATCAATGAGGTTAACCAAGATAGCATCTGTCATATTATTAGTCACATATGCAATATAGTTCTCGGGGAATGGGTCAAATGATGCAATAATAGGTTTTGTCGCTTGAATCATATAATTGACAGAGAACATCCCAGATTGCGAAACATCCAAAATAAAGGGATAGGGTTCATCTTGCCGACCAGCATCGACGTGTTTTTGCATTTCGGCTTTAAACAAACGAAGATATTCATCAAATGCTTGTCGATTACTTTTGATAAAGCGATAAATTGTGACATTATCGACATGTTCAACTTCAATTAATGTATCTGTCATCTCACTAATCCTAAATGTACGTTACTTATAAATGCAATTCAAAGAGTGTAAAAGTTAAACACAAATAATAACTTAAGAGAAAATTTGAGACACTTTCTTCAACAAGCGATGAAGCGAGTAATCAATCTCGTCACCTAATGATAAGGCTTCTTCAAAACTGAGCCATTTGAATTGGGTTGATTCTCCATCTGCTGGTGCGAGGTTATCAGGTTGGCTGGTTGTCAACACATAACGAAAATCCAAATGGAGATGTTCAGGGTAATCTTTACGTTGCGGAATTGTATGCACATCATAATCAATCGGAACAATGCGATCATCAGCAGGGTAATGTACTAAATCAGGAAGCCCTGTTTCTTCTTGTGCTTCACGTAATGCCACAAGCGAAAAATCTCTTTCATAGTCACCATGTCCACCTACTTGTAGCCAACGGTTCAGGCGTTTATGAAAATGAAGCAAAGTACGATTTGACGTTGTATCAACAATAATTGCAGACGCAGTAATATGCCCCACTTCGCAATTCATATTCATAATATGAGGGTATTGCTGAATCAACCCTTTGATTATGTGTATGTCGGCTAGTTCTTTTTCATCTTGGGTTTGATGTGCATCTAACATCAAAAGTAGTGTTGAACGCGCATCCTCTAGTTCATAGCGATATAAATCCATCACTAAGTTTTGTAATGTTTCTATTTTTTGCTCAGCAGATTTATCATGCCATAATGGCAAGCGAGCATGATTGGGCATACTCTTATTCCATTTCGGGGTGATTGACCGTATAAACGAGGTCTTCACCATATTTATCTAATCGCCAAGACCCGATCCCATGTAATCCAACCAATTCATTGACAGCTTGTGGTTTGATGCGAGCGATTTCCCATAAAGTTTGTTTACTGATAATCACATCGGATTCAATACCACGTTCTAATGCACGATGTTTACGCCATGAATGAAGCGCAGTATAGCGTTCGACAACATCAGCTGGTGGTGGTTTCTGACGTGGCGGACGCTTGGGTAAACTGCTGGTGCGTCCATGAGAAATGGCTTCAATAATCTCGTCCCCGTTCTGTTTAATAATCCAACTGGGTAACCCACGAATATCAAATAATTTTTTGCGTGTCATTGGCAGAGATTTAGCGATTGAAACGAGTGCCTTATTATTGATGAGGCGAGGTGCTGGATAATCATACATCTTTGCAAGCTCATCACGCAGGATATAGACCTCCCGCAAGACAGCCATTTGCTGACGTGATAAGGTGTGCGGACGACCTAAACCCCAAAAGCCATCGGGGTCAAATACTTCAGACTTCACTTCAAATGTTGTAACATCAACAAAAAACTCATAGGCTTCTTCGACACGCCCTAGGTTTTCAAGTTCTTCGTATAAGACATCACGTAATTGATGCAAAAAATGTGTGTCCATCTGAGCATATCGGATATAGTCATCGGGGAGTGGACGTTGCGCCCAATCATCTGTTTGGTGCGTTTTAGGGTGTTTGATATTCAACAATAACTCAAGCATATTGCCTAAGCCAACCCGTTCATATCCACATACGCGCGCAGCAGCCATCGTATCAAAGACATTATTAACATCGAAATCAAAATCACGCTTAAGACATATCAGGTCATATTCTGCCGCATGGAAAATTTTCTCGATATTAGGGTTCTCAAATATCTGTCCCAACATCGATATATCATCCAATTCAAGCGGGTCAATAACAAAATCACCGTCCCCCGTTGATAGCTGTATCAGGCATGTTTGACCACGATACGCATACATACTATTTGATTCAGTATCAAATGCGATTCTTGGGTAGGTTGCTAGGTGTTGGATAAGTTTTTCAAAGTCGGGCTTATTATCAATATAAGTCGCTTGAGTAAGCGAGGGCATCGTCATAACCAATTACGCCTGCGGAAATAAATTAACATCAAAATGGCAATTACAATCATAATACCAGAAGTGATTATAAATGAGTTTGGATGATGTGCAAAGGGAAGCTGGTCAATATTCATGCCGTAAATACTAGAAATCAGAGTAAGTGGCAACATTATGACTGAAATGACAGTCAAAATCTGCATCACCTCATTAATTCGATGGCTGGCAAGTGTATCAGCCGTTTCGGCAAAGCTGTTGATAATCTCGTAATTTTCTTCGACAATATCGCGCTGTTTGAATAGATGGTCAGCAATATCACCAAAGTATTCTTCCATATCCTCATGCAAAATAGGATGTTCGGTTGTTTCCAATTGTTGCATAATCGGAATTTGCTGGCGGATAATACGACGTAAAGAGATGATGTCGCGTCGGACAAGCGCAATATCTTGGATAACCTGCTTGGCATCTGCCCCAAATAAATCATCTTCAATGCGATGGATGTTACTATCCACTTTCCTTAATATCGGGAAAATATAATCAACCAATTGATCGATAATTGTATAAAAAGCTTCATTTGCACCACGCCCTAACAGACGTTTTCGCTCATGTTCAGATTCTTGGCATAAGTCATATAGTTTCGTCAGTGGTTTGAGTGTGCCGTTATGCACAGTAATAACATAATTTCGCCCGACAAATAAGTTAACCTCACTGGCGCGCGAAATCTCATGGCGAGAATCCCAAAGTGGGAAGTGCATCACCACAAACATATAATCATCATCGCTATCCACCTTAGGGCGCTCTATCGGACTGCGAATATCCTCAAGGTTGAGCGGATGAAAATATGGAAATGCTGTTCTTAGTTTATCTACATCGTCAGGTGTTGGATGCACAATGTCATGCCATGTCACCCCGTTGTAGTCAGTTTTTCGAGTAGCCATGTTCCTATTATGGACTGTCTATCGGTTATGGACAATGGTTACACCTTTAAATTTTGATAACAATTTGCAGATTCAGTAGCAGATAACAAAAGTTGGCGTGACAAATCAAAAATATCATTGGGCAAATCGCCAAAAATCTGTCATAATACGCCGAGATTTGAATTTGTCAAAATCTATTACTGACAAATCATGTGAAATATTGCACAATAGAGTTGAGACTGTGCAAAACTTATGAGTGGAGAAACAAGTGTTTCTTTATTTTATAAGGTGTTGTACTTTGACACTGCATGGAGATTGTGATATATTTAACATACTCAAAATTCGATAATGTAATGTAATTTGTAATAGTTTAAACGGTCTGAACAGTCCTGTTTGAAATTCCTCAATCGTGTGGAAGGACTACTAAAATTATGGCAACAGCAACATCAGTAAAGGCAAAGTCGGTAACACCAAGTGTAGCAAGCAGTCAAGCGACACCTAGTGTACAAGTTGCAGCACCCAGCCGACGTGAGTTCTTATATTATATTTGGGGTGCCTCGATTGCTTTATTATTGGGCGAGGCAGGTGCAGGTCTTATTTGGTTTGCATTTCCACGTTTTAAAGAAGGTGAATTTGGTGGGACGTTTACGTTCAACCCAGAAGATTTACCAGCAGCAGGTAGTGCACCAGAATCTGTTCCTTCTGGACGCTTTCATGTCAGTAATGCTGACGATGGTTTGCGAGCATTATATGGTGTTTGTACACATCTCGGTTGCTTGCCTAAATGGGTACCAACCAACAATCGCTTCGAATGTCCATGTCATGGGTCGAAATTCCAAGCTAGTGGGGCATATATTGAAGGTCCTGCACCGCGTTCACTTGATCGTTTTATTACAACGGTTGTCTATGCGGATGGAACAACGGCAGAGACCCCTCCAGATGGTGGTCCAATTGAATTAGATGCGAATCGCCAAATCGCCGAAATCCGTATTAATACGGGTGCCCGTATCTTAGGACCAGGAAACGCGTAGAGTTTTATTGTTAGTCTGATTTAGGGTCAGGAGTTCTTATGTCTATTCTCCCATTCCCCTCTTTTCTAGATGATGTCAAGGAAAAAGGGTTTAAGAAAGCAGTATTCGAAGGGATTGATGAATCAGTTGAACGCTTAACAGCGGGTATGAATGTCCAAGACATTCGTGAAGCCTTACGTGGTGATCAACCTAGTCGTCGTCCAAATCCCCGTTTGCAACCTCATGCAGACGGTTTTTGGTTGCACATGCGCCCTTCATATTTCAACCGTGATGTAACAGGGTTATACCCGACATTCCGTCTCGGTTGGTTATCAACATATTTTGTCTTCTTCGAGACAATCACAGGTATGCTTTTGATGTTGTGGTATACACCCGCACCAGAAATTGCATATGGTGATATGTTAAACATGCTCAGCAATGTTCCACTTGGACAGCTTGTCCGTGACATGCACCGTTTGGGCGCAGAGTTCATGGTTGCAGTTGTCGCCTTGCATATGATGCGAACGTGGATAACAGGAAGTTATAAGAAGCCGAGGCAGTTTACATGGTTTACGGGGCTTCTCCTATTAGCCATTACAGGTTTCCTCAGTTTCTCGGGTTACTTGCTCCCTTGGGATCAGCTTGCATTATGGGCTGTGACGATTGGGGCATCGATGGCGGAAGCAACACCTGTTATCGGTGACCAAGTCAACTTATTATTACGCGGTGCTCCAGAATTGGGTGCGAATGGTCTTTTGCGCTTCTACCTGCTACATGTTCTGGCATTACCTGCGCTCTTGTTTGTCTTTACAGGCGTTCACTATTACAAAGTCATCATTCACGGGCATAGTCTTCCACCACAAAAAGAAAACATCGGTGAAGACAGTGCAAAACGTGTGCCACTTGATAAACGTGTTTACTTCATTCCTGATGTACTCACCAACGAGTTAATGTGGATTGGTATCACAACCTTTATTATCACAGTCTTGTGTATCTGGTTCTACCATGCCCCACTCGAAAATCACGCTGACCCACAAGTTACACCATTGGGTACAACTGCTCCTTGGTATTTCCTCTGGATTCAAGGTGCACTGAAATTGGGTGACAAATTCTTCTGGGGTATCGCATTCCCGACGATTGCACTCGGTGGTCTCGCATTATTGCCTTACCTTGATGTAACCGTGAGCCGTCGTTATGCACACCGTCGTGTAACACTATCTATCGCAATGTTGTTGATTTCCTTCACAACCATCACAAGTTACATGGGGCTCGCAAAATTTGCGGTTAAAACCTCTGCCGAAACAGAGATTATCCATACCCTAACCTTTGAGCCAGCCCATAGTCATGTCGGTATCGGGCGTACTATTCCTTATGATCAAATGATTGTCGGGGCATATACAACTGAGCAATTCCATCATGGTGAAGAGGGAATGAGTGTCGTTGGTGTCGTGCAAGCGATTAATGACGAAACATTCTTTAATGGTCAATTCGACCAATTGCTTGATGAACTTAGCGCACAACACCTCAGTCCAAATCAGATGCCACAACGCTTCAGCCCAATACCTGATGCCGAAGCACCTGTCTTGATGAAAGTCATGGAAGAGTTCGACCATCATCTCGAAGAGTTCCCTGTTGAGCTACCGAATGTTTGGGGCGCACTTGTGATTACTGATAACCAAGATGGTCTGAAACGCCTTGACTGGGTTGTTAGCTGGGATGAGGTACTCATTGAAGAAGGTGCTGTACAGACAGATGAAGACGGCAATCCAATCTTTGTCTATGAGACAGAAATTGTTCCCGAACTCGATGCAGACGGCAATCCTGTTCTCGATGAAAACGGTGAACCTGTAGTAGAAATTGTCCAAGTCACAGATGAAGACGGAAATCCAATTCCAGTCCGCCGTATCTTCAGCGAACATCTCTTCATCCATCTTGAATCAGCATACTTCGATTAAGGATAGGAAATATAAATGGATCGCTTAATTATTCAATCAATCGAAGGTCGCATACTTGCTGGTATTTCAATGTTTGTTGGTATCATGATCCTCGTCGGATGGGTAGCAATTAACGAAGAAGCCCGTATGCAGTCATTCGTACAACAACATACAGGGCGTTCAATCGAGCGTGGTGCAGAACTTTATGCAGCCAATTGTACCTCTTGTCATGGTTCACAAGGGTTAGGGTCTGGTGGTCGTGCGCCAGCCCTGAACAGCCCGCACTTCTTTGGTTATGACCCGATTGCAGAGCAAAATGGTGCAATCCTTGGGGCAAATCGTATTTTAAACATTCTCAATGAACAAAGCGCGGCTCTTACTGCGGAGTTCACTGATAGCGACAATCCACCCAGTGTGGAACGCCAAGATGAAATTCTTGCAGAGCTTGAAGCTATTGATACACAAATCGAAGAACAAGAAGCTATTATCGAAACTGCAACGACTGAGCGTGAAGCAACTCTTGCGAGTCTCGCACCCGCTGTAGAACGTGGTTTATTCCCAGAATGGGAAACAGTTCCAGAAGAAAACCTGACAGCTTTCCTCAATACCAATGGGACACGCCTCGCTCAAGTCGGTTGGACAGGTGACCAAGCAGGTTTCGTCACAACCACCCTGATTCATGGTCGCCCCGGTAGCGGGAATGTTTGGCCTAACAGTGAAGGTATGGCGGCATGGGCGCAACAAGCTGGTGGTCCACTCAGTCCTGATAAAATCGGTGACCTCACCGCTTATATCCTCAATTGGGATAAAGGCAGTGAATGGACTTTAGAAGACTTCTTCGCTGTCGAGCAATTTGGTAAACCACTTGCAGATGGCTCTGTTCCACAAGGTCCACCAAAAGTCGTCATTAACACAGATGTTGATGCGATTTTGGCAACCATCGAAGCTGATGCTATTGTTGGTGATGCAACCAATGGTGAAAGCCTTTACACAGGTATAAGCTACGGATGTTCTGGTTGTCACTTAAATGGTGCAGCCGCTCCTAACACTATCGGCACATGGACACGGATTGAAAATGAACGTTTAGCTGACCCACAATTTGCTGGTTATACAGCAGAACAATACTTCATTGAAAGCGTTGTTCTACCTGATAATTATGTCGTTGATGGATATGCTAGCGGTGCGATGCCTGTGAACTTCGGTACACGTCTCAGCCATCAAGAAATTGCTGATATTATCGCGTTCATAAAAGAACAAGGCTAATCCGAGCCACATAGATAATCCTAAGCCCTCGGACTTCTGGGGGCTTTTTAATTTCTCCTTCGTATAAAGTATGTAATCAAAAGGCATACAATATGAAACACTATACCCTTCTCATTTTTATCATCAGCATGATGCTTATCGTGCCAACAGTAGCACAAGATGACGATGTATCCCCTGATTGCTTACCAGAGAACCTTGCTCAACAACAATCAACTTTTGCTGAGTTCCTCACACCCGACTTTGAAGGCGATAGTGAACAAGCCATTGCCAACTTATTTCGCTTAGGCGCAGCTTATCAAGAGATGGCATTACGTTGTGGTTATACACCGACTGAACCCGAAGTGAGTACCATGCTTGACCAAGTGCTAGCTTTTGCGTCACTTGATGATTTGATACAGGCACAATCGGTTGGTAATGATGTCGAAACAATCCTAATGGAATTAGACGAGATTGTTGGTGACCCCATAGCAGGACAACTTCTATATAACGGGCTAGAACCTGCACTCGGTGGTGCTATTTTAGGCTGTTCGGGTTGTCATGAAGGCGGAGAAATTGCTCCCTCAACCGAAGGCACATGGACACGTGTGAGTGATGTGCGTCTATTACTGCCCGAATTTGAAGACTATACAGTTGATGAATATTTGATCGAAAGCATCGTCAACCCTGATGTTTATCAAGTCCCTGAATATACAGGCGTTATGCCGAATATTTATTATAATCAACTGACAATCCAACAATTAGCAGACCTTGTCGCCTTCTTAGATAGCCAAGACCAGCTATTAGAAGACGAATAATGATAGAAATCCTAGAGAGCCAATGTTACACTATAGATAGTAGATTTATGGGTAGAAAGTGACTATAAATGAACATCTCGCGTGCAGATAATATCATGACCCGCCTCTTATTTATCAACACGGGCGGACATACAGCAAATGAAAAATCGTATGAGGAACAATCACGCCAAGCAGAAAATGCCCTCACCCTATCCTTGATGTTTTCAGGTGTGCGTTGCCTCTTGCAATATGCCCTACTACCTTTTTTGTTACCGATTATTGGTGTAGCAGCAGATGCAACAGTTCCAATTTTGCTCGGCATTAATGTTGTGGCGATGGTGTCTATATTTTTCAGTTTGCGTCGTTTTTGGGCAATTGGCTATGATCGACGCTGGCAATATCTTGTGGTTGCAGTGGTTGCACTCACATTATTAGTCGCATTTACAGCTTATGACATTATCAACTTACAAGCTGTCGCATAGCAGACTTTGTAAACCCTGCCAGACAAGGTACAATACTGGCATATCGAATTGAGATAATCAGGAGTATCGTCCATGTTTGAGGCATTCATTCGCAAATCAACACCCCTATTGATTACACTATTCACATTAGCATTAACTGTCGGTACAGTCTTTGCACAAGAAGGTGAAAGCAGTTTGGGTTCGTCAGGTCTAGCAACATTTGTTTTACTAATGGGGCTTGGTGCAATCGGCGCAATCTTTGTTGTTAATTGGAGTCAATCAGCACCCGACGACAACGAATAAACCTTAGTTAAAA
>CAYGTY010000156.1:0-14797 GCA_964352825.1 uncultured Anaerolineaceae bacterium | reverse complement strand
TGTGTCAAAATCTTACTTTAAGTATACCACCCCATCGCGCTTGAACCCATAAGATGCGTCCTAATAAACGACTTCCCTTCGCACACCCTACGCCTGACCTACATCAATGGTAAAGTGTCTTACGCCTTCACTATACTGTGGTGAATGGTCGCAGAGATGAAGGATATTGCCATGCGTTTTTTCAAATATAGTTTATTGATTTTCACTATTTTATTGCTCCAAGGTCTGCCAGCCATTGCACAAGATAG
Organism: uncultured Anaerolineaceae bacterium; assembly: GCA_964352825.1. Classification (GTDB taxonomy): domain Bacteria; phylum Chloroflexota; class Anaerolineae; order Aggregatilineales; family Phototrophicaceae; genus UBA6055. The sequence continues at coordinate 14,549 of CAYGTY010000156.1, read as the reverse complement.
ACAACCCGTCTTACAAATTGGGCGCGGTGAAGTGGACTCAATTGAATGGCATCCACGCGGAACGTATGTGATGGTGTCTTCGGTTACAGGCGCATGGATCTATACAGATACCCTCGAAGATGTCGCCCATATCCCCAATTTGCAGTTAGCCACAATTTCGCCCGATGGCAAGTATATCGTCGGCACACAAGACGGCGAGATGATTCAATTATGGGATGCCCTCACTTTTGAATTTATCAGAGAAGAAAAACCTACTATTGGAAAAATCAGTCAGTTTGATTGGAGTCCTGATAGTCGGCATCTAGCTGTCACATCTTATGAGAGTGAATATTATCGTGTACGAATTGTGGACATCAATTTTGATGCTGGCGAGCAAATACGAGTTATTCATCAAAGAGGGAGTGTAAACGCAATACAATCAGCTTGGAACGCTGATGGTCAATATATTGCTTTGATGGATAGTCAATCAGGTCGGCTTCATATCTATGATGTGAAAAATGATGAGTTAGCAGTTGACAATATACCCGAAGAACACAGGGGGACTATAACGTGGAGTTCTTGCAACCACCTACTGCGTATCCAACATGGCGCGCAACCGATCTTTACCATGTGGGATATGAATACAGGTATAGTCACCAGCCCTGATTATTTTACATGGCAGACATTGTTTAGCCCTAAAGGCTGTTATTTTATATCATCCAACGTCATCGGAAATGTCGCAAACACACCTCAGAATATTCTAATTGAAGAAAATTCATATAACGGTAGCAATGCTATATGGAGACCTAATGGAAGAATGATCGCTTTTATCCACAGATATGACAGAAATAACCAAATCTCTCCAATACATTTTGTAGATTTAAGTGGGGAAGTGGTTTATCAATTTGATACAGACCATCAGTTACGCCAACTTATCTGGCATCCCTCACAAGATTATGTTCTTGTGCATACCGCAAACAACACTCTCATTGCTTATCACCTAAAAGAAGAGCGAGTCACGGGTGAACTCTTTGCTCATCAAGCAATGGGAAATGTGATCGACTGGCATACGGAAAAGCCCATTTTAGCAGTTTCTGATTTTCAGGGTCGTGTCGAAATTTGGGATAGTATTACGCAAGAAAATTTAAATACTTATGACTATCGCAAAAATATTACTGGTTTTGTATGGCAACCACATGGTGATTACCTAGCAACCTATTTCAATGAAAACTGGAACAACATAAGCGATAATACGGTTCATGTGATTGATACAGCTCAATCTCAAAGTGAATCCCCAATATATAGCTATACATTACCGGATGGCATTTCACCAACTAGTATTGACTGGCATCCTAATGGGCATCAATTAGCGATTGGTCACTCTCAAGAGCGCGTACAAATTTGGGATATTATATCGGACAGTATTATCGATGAAGTCATTCTTGGTGATGCTAAAAATTTAGGAAGTCAGCTCCAGTGGAGTCCTGATGGCGAGTCAATAGCAGTCCCGTATTGGGTTACAGGAGGTGGCGGAGCAGTTGCTTTATATAATGTTGAGATTGAAGAGTATGTTGATAGGGCATTTTTAGGGGCAACATGGGCTTGGACAGAAGGTAACCAACTGAATTGGTTACATTGGCATAGTTATGGCTGTGGTGGATATTCTCCACCATGGATTGAAGCTAATTTGTATCAAGCTGATTGGGAAAACTCTATACCACTAGTCGGTATGGCGGACTCTATTGAACAAGGCTTTATTAGCCCAGACGGTCAATATGGGATGGCACTGGATAATGACAAAAATGGGATTGTCTGGAATCTACGCACAGCCGATATTCAGTTTATGCTGAGTGAGGTAGAAGACTTGATGTGGTCGGATGATAGCCAACGGTTAGCTGTTTTGCGAACAGACGGCAGAATCATGATTCTCAATGAACAGGGGACTATCATAGAACACTTCCAAGCCAATAAGTCCCTTGTTCCTGATTATTTTGATAGCTATGTCAAAGGGTATCGCACTTTGCACTGGTCAGCTGATGCACAATATTTAGCGCATCGCCATGATGGGGTTGTTGATGTCTGGGAACTTGAGTCTGATATATCCTATGGGACATTTTCACAAGTCCGTGTGATTATCCATGAAGAAGATGACCAGCTTATCACGCTTCTTGGTATTAGCTTGGTTCTCGCAAGCCTGATGGGGATTCGTCTATTATCTGTAAAACGCTGGAATGTTCTCGAAAAACAGAAACGGAACATTAGTAATTAAAAAGATGGTCATCAGAATTAATCTTAACCTAAACTCTCCCTCATTATTGTAGGATATGATTAATTCAAGATATAGAAATCTAGTCAAGGGTGTCAACCTATCAGATTAAGTATAAGTACTTTGTATCTTATATTTGACATGACTGATGAACTCCCCCTAAGAGCATTCTCCCTATTTAGGCACCCTTGATTACAAAGATGGCACTCAACTGAGTGTCATTTTTGGTTCTCATGCTGGCTAGGGGTATACTTAGAGTTTCTACAATAACCCATACTTAAAGGATTTAAATAATGATTTATCGTGCTTTAGATAGCCGTTATGACACCATGCCCTACCGTCGCAGTGGCAACAGTGGCTTATTATTACCTGCTGTATCATTAGGCATTTGGTATAACTTCGGCGGTATCGATACCCTAGAAAACTCACGCGATATGATTCGCACAGCCTTTGACCTCGGGATTACGCATATCGACATTGCCAATAACTATGGACCGCCTCCAGGGTCAGCCGAAGACACCTTTGGGCAAATTTATAAGCAAGACCTCAAGCCCTATCGTGATGAATTGATTGTCTCGAATAAAGCAGGCTATCGCATGTGGCCCGGTCCTTATGGCGAGTGGGGGTCACGTAAATACCTGATTGCCAGTTGTGACCAGAGCCTCAAGCGAACAGGTCTAGATTATTTTGATATTTTCTATAGCCATCGTTTTGACCCGAACACCCCCTTAGAAGAAACGATGGGTGCGTTAGATACGATTGTGCGGAGTGGACGGGCTTTATATGTGGGTATCTCCAGTTATAGCGCAGAACAAACTCGCGAAGCCTCACGGATTTTGAAGGAATTGGGAACACCCTGCCTCATTCATCAACCGCGTTACAATATGTTTGACCGCTGGATTGAAGATGGTTTATTAGATGCTGTCGAAGATGAGGGTATTGGCGTAATCTCTTTCTCGCCTTTATCACAAGGGGTTTTGACCAATAAATACCTCGGTGATATTCCTGTTGATGCGCGTGCTAACAAACACGACCACTTCCGTTGGGGTGATGAAGGCATGGATGCACGGATTGAGAAAGTACACAAGCTCAATGCGATTGCCCAAGAGCGCGGTCAGAATATGGCGCAAATGGCAATTGCATGGACATTACGGGATGAACGCATGACCTCTGCTTTGATTGGTGCGAGCAAGCCATCACAGATTCGAGATATTGTTGCTGGACTAGATAACCTTGCATTTAGTGATGAAGAACTTGAGAAAATAGAAACAATCCTAGCGGGTTAAATTTTTGCTGGCTCAATGACTGTGAGTGGTTCTTATGCTTTTATCTTTATGAAATACGTTATATTAGAGATAGTGCATACTAAAATAAGGTCAACGTCGCTGTGGTTGAGTCAGCATTTCACAAATACATCGTTATCATTATGGGGAGTTCCGAATCGGGTATCACCTCATTTGTTAATCGCATGAGCGAATTAGAACCACAAACGCGTCCTGACCCTAACCCAAGTGATACACTCAAACCACTAGACTATGGTCGCTTGACAGTCGATGCAGGTAATATCATTTATCTCTATGGCTTATCAGACGAGACCCCCCTCAGCGCATGGACATTTTTGTTTGACCGTGACGATCCCATTGGTGTGATTACCATCGTCGATAGCACCCGTCCAGCCAGCTTTCAAATTGATAAAACCTTGATTAATAATATTGATGGGGATATTCCCTATCTTGTGGTTGCCAATAAACGCGATTGTGCCGATGCTTGGGAACTGGATGCGATTCGCATTGCCCTTAATATTAACAGCAGTATTCCGATTATCGCCTGCTCAGCAAAGACGGGGTTGGGTGTACGTGAAGCTGTATTGACCATTTTTGATATTTTACTGTCACCTGATGAAGATGATGATTGGTTTGATGAGGATTAGGTATTATCAGTTACGTCGATTACCTTCTGGTTGACTATCCAGCAGTTCTCCGATTGTAATGTCACCACGTTCCACTCTTTTAATTTGACGGTCACTATAACTCATCGCCCATAAATCACGGATGTCATATCCGATACGCGTGCTAATATCTCCTAGTGAATTTGGGCGGATTCCTTTTTGACGATTACCACGGATAATTAGCATAAAAGCAACCAGCAACATAAATGTGATAATTGCAAATTCTAGAGTCATATCGATTCTCTATATCTAACGCGGACAGAGCAAATAACATTGTACGGTTGTGGGTTCGGGTTCAGGTGTAACGCTAGGAACGGGCATGGCTGTTGGAATTGTATTGGGTTGCTCAACGCGGATCGCCCCTTCTTCAATCATAAATGTGCCATCTTGCCGACATAATAACTCGTCCCCATCTATCAAAAAGACCCCTGTACGATATGACCATTCACCCGATGTAGGAAAATCGCGAACGATAAAAGTAGATGTGTAATCACCACCCCCCGGCATCACATCGGAGATAATGCCCTCAACATCCTCATGCGATAAGATAACCCCGACAAAAGCATAATGATAATCTGAACCAATGCCATAACTGAGGGAAATCGTATCATCTTCACTAAAGGTCTGCCCGTCAATCAGCGCAAGACTCGCCCGAAAATCTTGACAAAGCAGGTCTTTATTAATCGGTGTGAGTGATGGTGTTACTGTAAATGTGGGTGTGGCGGTTGGGGTATCGGTTATGGTTGGCGTAAATGTTGGTGTCCATGTGGCTGGTAAATCACGATTCATACGGGTTGCATCAGGTGTTACAAGCACTTCATTGGGGGTTGCTGTGTGATTTGGTGTTGGGATAGATGTCGGTGGATTGTTACTACATGCAGAAATAATAACTATCATCACAGCAAATATTATCATTTGAAAGTGCTTCACTGATTTACCTTTGTTTCAATATGCAATAGATATATCATAACATGCCTCAATTATTATGAAGTGACGGATTTTCTATACAGGAGGCTTTCATATCCTGTAATTTATACACAATTAAATAATCATCTTCATAATATGGAGGGTAAACACTAAATTCCTCATCGTGTACTTTGAACCTATTAAAATCTTTATGCAAAATCACATAGAGATAATTATCTTCAATAAGCTTATCGATTGTTTGGATATAGCTGTCTTGTGTTTCTGTTATACAGACATTGGTTTCGTATGATGCCCACCGCCGCAAGAAATTATTATTGTTGATATATGTATATGCGGAGTTGAATGTTCGGCTTGCAAGCCCCTCTACCTGTGGTAATTCGTGTATCGTTTGATGATATAGATAGGTTTTGGCATACCCACGCCCCATCGGTAAGTTGATGATTGCACCTTGTTCATGTTCTTGGTCAGCCAATTGTTGGAAGAACACAACCTCATGAGCGGGCTTTTCTTTCATATTTTGGGGGACGTAGGTTTCAATTAATAGTAATGTTGTGCAAAGTAAAATAACTAAGGCTTTTAGCCACTGTCGTTTTATTACATCGGATTGGATGATTGTCGCTAAACCATATACCGCCATGATTGCAATCGGTAATATGACTCCAATATGAAAGTGTCCAGATACCCAGAAACCTTCGAATATTGGGCTAATGAGTTGATTAAGATAATATTTCGGCAGTTTGATGTCAGTATATGTTACCCCATTAATCGTTAAGAATGACCCTAAGCGCAGTATAGAAAAAATCAAAAAAATGATCATCCAGCTTAAGATTTGACGACGATACAAGGGGGACAAGATACCTATGAAAACAAGTGCAAGAGCTAGATAACTGATATAATAATTTAGGCTCAGGTTAATATTTGCATCCCAAAAATCAGATTGTAGAGTCCCCAACCAAGGATGATGCGAATTAATGAATAGCAAATATAAATCCGCCCCTTTTTCTACTTCTAATTCATCATATTTTTGAGTGGCTTCTGTAATGGTATCTCCGTCTGCTGTCAACATCGGCGCAACACGCAATAAGGCAATCGCGCTAAAAGCAATTGAAAAGACAACTATTACATTCCAAATTTGGCGATTTTTCCAATTTTGATTCTGTATCAATATCATTAAAAATCGGATACCGAGCATCATAATTAAGCAAATAAAAGTATACATCCCAATTAATGCTGTACTACCTGCGACCAAACCTGCAAGGACACCCAGTTTCCAATTATATTCTTTTAAAGCACGATCACTAAAATAAAATGCTAATGGAATTGTTGCCAAGAACGATAAATCAGGTCGGTCAATATTTTGGATAACTTGTGCGCTGAATCCCCATAGACATGCTCCGAATAAACTCAACCACCGATTTTGCACCGTATAAAATATATAGATATAGCCACTCATCAGGGTAAATACAAAAAGCAGAAGGATCGTTAAGTTAAAAGCAACAAAGGTCGGGAGGATGCTGTCCAATATAAGCATCAAACTTGTATAAGGCAAGCTCATCGAGTGATAGGATAAGCTGAGACCATCAGGATAAAATAGATTACTGGAGTAATAATAATCTTGTCCACTGGTAATGACTTTTTTGAGATGCCATGCGTCCCAAAATTTCATACTGGTATCGGGGCTTCCACCGAGTACCCAATCTGAATTTAAGGTAACGATATGCCACACAAGAGGATAACTTAGGATGATCGCTAAAATAATGAGAATGAGCAGAATAAGCCCGTGTTTTTGTAGATTATCGCGAATTTTCATTATTGTCTCTCTAATGTCATACAAAAACCATAGGATTCATCGTATTTTTACAAATATTTTGCGATTGTTTGTGAAATTCACTGTAGACTGAATATATAGAATCAATCATATACGAGAATAAACGATGCAAAATCAAGTCATTGATGGTCCTAAAGGACTACCTATTATCGGTAACTTACGTGCATTTAGTGGAAGTGACCGCATTCAAAATATGCTCGATTGGAAAGCTAAGTATGGTGACACCATAAAAATCCAACTCGTCAATCAACCAGCATATATTATAACAAATCCTGAAGATGTCTATGAGATTATGGTGAAGTCCGCTCACAAAGTCCATAAATCACCCATCCTCAAAAAGTGGCTGACCCGTGCAATTGGTGAAGGGTTACTCCTCAGCGAAGAAGACTTTCATAAACGGCAACGTCGGCTAGCGCAACCTGCCTTCCACATGCAACGGATTTCTAGCTATGCTGATATTATCGTCGATTATGGCGAGCAGATGGTAGAAACTTGGGGGAATAATCAGCAACTTGATATGCACGAATCGATGATGACCCTCACAATGCAGATTATCGCAAAAGTGTTATTTGATGCCGATGTATCACAGGATGCACATGACCTTAGCGAAGCCATCACGATTGGGATTGAGTCCGCAATGCACAAAATCACGCACCCGATTACGATGCCTGAATGGATTCCGACCCCTGCGAACCGTCGCACAGACCAAGCCTATGCCCTGTTGAATGGTACGATTGAAGACATCATCAATGACCGCCGACAAACGATGGAAGATAAGGGCGATTTGTTATCTATGTTGCTATTATCTGTCGATGAAGATGGTGAACGCATGAACGATAAACAAGTCCGTGATGAAGCCATGACCCTGTTTCTCGCTGGACACGAAACCACAGCCAATGCGCTCACATGGACGTTCTATCTGCTATCACAAAACCCTGATGTGCTTGAAAAACTTTTAGCAGAAATTGATACAGTCGTCGGCAACCGTCGCGCAACAATGGCTGACCTCAAGCAATTGACCTATACTGAAATGGTACTCAAAGAGGCAATGCGTCTATATCCGCCTGCATGGATTTTGACACGCCTTGTAAAAGAGCCAATTGAGCTTTCATCGTTTACAGCACAACCTAACGACATTCTGATTGTGAGCCAATATTTAACCCATCGTGACCCGCAACTTTGGGAGAATCCTGATGTATTCGACCCACAACGCTGGACACCCGAAGCCGAAAAATCACGTCCTAAGTTTTCATATTTCCCATTTGGGGGCGGACCGCGTGTGTGTATTGGGAATAACTTTGCCATGATGGAAGGGCAATTACTGCTCGCGACATTGTTACAGCGTTATACAGCAGAGCTTCAACCCAATACGACTGTCACGCCAGAACCTGTGATTACCTTGCGTCCATTTGCGGGCTTGCCGATGATTTTGAAGAAACGTGAATAACAGTCACTCATAATGTAAAATCTGGGAAGAAATTAAAATCCTGTAGGGTCGAACCTGTGTGTTCGACCGCTTGGGAGCAGACATAGCTACTCCCCTACATTGTAACAGCATACGACCATCGACTTAGAAACTTCCCCCAAAGAAAACAAAAGGACGGATGTGAGTCCGCCCTGATGTTTTATGATTTAACTAGAAGTGTAGCAAATTGGCTTTATTCGCCAGCGATTGACCAGTTTTGGATGTCTGCGGTGTAGCCATAGAATACCCATGATGGACCAGGTTCAAAACCTTCAATCCGAGTATTGGCTGTTTGCCAGATGTTTGGAACGAATGTCCAGTCATAAGCAACGTCTTCTGCTGCAATACGTTGGATTTCTTTGTAGATTTCTGCACGAGCTTCGAAGTCACAACCTTCTACTGTACGAGCTTCTTGAATCAGCGCGTCAATTTCTGGATTTACATAAGATGCGAGGTTGTTACCACTACCGACAACATCTTCGTCACTCCGTAAGAGGGACATGAAGTCGTTTGGATCAGGTGCACCACCTGTACCCCCACTATTACTCATTGGGGTTGCGTCATATGTTTGACCGAAGTAAACATCAGTGAGATAATTTGCCCATTCAACTTTATTGAGTTCAACATCGAAGCCAATGTCACCGAGTTGATCTTGTGCAACGAGTGCTGTGGTTTCGAAGAAGAGCAAAATATCACTATAAGTGATAGTGAAGGACAAGGATACGCCGTCTTTTTCACGGATACCATCGCCATCTTCATCAACCCAACCTGCATCTTCGAGAATTTGCATCGCAGCTTCTGGGTCGTAGCTATAAGGCGCAATATCATTGTTGTATGCCCAACCGACAGCTGGGTTTACAGCACCAACGAGTGGTGTACCACCTTGGTCGCCACCGAGGGTCGCGAGGATGTCATTTTTGTTGTAACCCATTGCGACAGCTTTACGAACCTCAACATCACTAAAGATTGGATGTGGCACGTTACCATCGGCATCTGCTGGGGAGTTGGGGTCTGCCCAGTTGAGGGACAAGAAGTTAACGGACATTTGTGGGAAGATTTCCCATTGTAAGTTGCTGGTATCAGGAATTTGTGCGAACAAGTCACCTTGGAAGTAGGTGTAATCAATATCGCCAGCTTGGATGGATTGTAATGCAACCGCTTGTTCACCGATAACACGGTTAATCAAGAATGGTGCGCCGACTTCGCCACCCCAGAAATCAGGATTTGCAACATAACTTTGGAAAGCATCAGGTTCCCATGCTTCGAGGATGTATGGTCCACCACTGACATCAGGATTCATGTTGAAGTCACTGGTTTCAAAGTCACTAAAGTCATCTGCAAATTTATGTGCAGGCAAGAAACGAATCGCGCCGAAATCGCTTAATGCTGTACATGTTGGTTCACTGAGTACAATTTCATAGGTCTTATCATCAATAATATTCACTGCAGCGATATTCGCGACTTGTGGCTCAATGCCTGCCGCAATTTCTTCCGACTGTGCTGCTTCAATAACAAATTTCATATCGGCAGAGGTAATCGGTGTACCATCACTCCAGTTTGCATCTGCAAGGATAGTGAAGGTATAAGTCAGACTATCATCGGATATTTCCCATGAGGTCAAACCGGGTACTGGTTCACCAGTAAATTTGTCGATTTCATAGGGTGATGGGAATAGAACACTATACGCTTGGAACGAAGCGCCATCACTAGGCAATATAGGATTGAATGTACTGATGTTGCCGAAGCCACGCACAACAATCGTCTCTTCATCCTGTGCGAATATCGCAGTTGCTGAGACTATCAACAACAGGACTACCAATAATTTTAATGCTTTCATGTAAATCTTCCTCATAAAATAGGCTAATACTAAGCACGGGATTCATATCCCACTATAACTATAACATGTTCGTTACGTTTCATCGAATTTTCAATGGGGTATTTAGGAAGGATTTTTCCTAAAAATATTACCTACCTCTATAACTCTATTTAATCCACTGCTGATGGGAAATCCGCTAAGCCTTTAGAAATCCATATCATATTTTCGGACAGACGGATGCCTGTCCCTACAAAGGTTTCCATCGGTTTTCGTAGGGATACGCTTCTGTACATCTGCTGTTTTGTTCAATTATTTACCTAAGATGACTATGACACCAACATTATATCCATTGGTCTTGTGAAGAACACCTATCGCGCCCTATAATAAGGTAATCCAATTTTAAATAGATATTGAGCCTTTAATGACAGCCAATGTAAATCAGCCAGACTTAAGAATAGATGAAATTGAAGTTGATGATCGTCCCCCGATGGAGTCCTTGCCTTATTGGGCACGCGCAACCAACCCGATTGTGCGCCGACACTTGGGTTTATATTGGCGGACACTCCCACCAGAAATCGAACCGATATTATATATTTCGGGTTTTTGGATAGCACTTTTATTATTAGGGATTGTTGTACCTTTTGTGACAGACCTCGCGACAACGCTGATTGTTGTGTCTGTATTGGCGATACCCTGTAGCATCCTTTTCTATCTGCGCTCACTTTTTTCTATCGCAGCAAACTCGGCAGCGGCGATGTCGGACGAGATACGCAATAATACGATGTCCTTATTGATGTCTACGCCGATGTCTGTTGACCAAATCTTTTTGGGTAAGGTCGCGGCATCAATCTGGCGACAGATGGATAATCTGATACTCATTGTGCAAGCCGCGGCAGTATTTGGTCCTCCTCTTATTATCATGCACTATGCAGGGATTTTTCCTCTGCGTGATTCGGGTGCATTGACCTATCTACTGGTGATTGCCTTCACGATTACATCCCTTTTGCGCTTAATTATCGAGCCCTTAATGTTTGGCATGATAGGGGTGGCGATTGGCGCGTTTGTCCCTTTCCGCAGTACCGCCATGACTGCATCGGTTGCGATGGTTGGCTTTTACTTCTTGTTGATGTATATGCTCCAACAGCTTGATTTGCAATATATCACTGCTGCTATCGAAGCGGTTGAACAAGCGACTGAACTGACCTTAACCGAAGCCAACATCCGTTTAGCTTTTGCGATTATGCAGATGATATTTATTGAGTTGGCACTGCCTTTATTGTTACCCTATAGCATCATACGCTTGACGATTCGTGTGGTTGGGAATCACGTTCAATCTAGCTAATTGAGGATAGCTTTACCGCATTTGAACTCAGGTTACATGATTGCATTCTTACTATAAAGAGTCTAAAAACTTGATAACCACGAAGCTCACAAAGAACACAAAGAAATGCCCTCAAAGAAATTGAGATATTGATTCAAACCTTATTGATTCAAACATGTTCAACTGGTTGTTTTTACTCACCGCTCTTTACTCATCTACTTGACATGGTGTTCCTAGAATCTTGAGGGGTATTTTTGAGATTTCCCTATATGTAATTGACCTACAATGGGTGTCATCTCTTGACACATGCGCTACAATTAACATATTCGTTTTAAAACATAAGATAAAACCACATGACTCATATCAGTAACGAGATTCAGGCTGGTGTGTTTGTGTGTGTATACGTCCAACATAAAGGAGAATAATATGTCAGATTCACCCGAAATTAGGGATTCGGTAGCCGACATGAACAAACGCAGTCGCGCGCTGGTTGCTGGTGCAGAACGCGCTGGCGCACGGGCGATGCTCAAGGCAGTTGGTTACAATGATGATGACCTCGCAAAACCGCTAATTGGTGTCGCCAATACATGGACAGAAATTGGTCCGTGTAACTTCCACTTACGCAAACTGGCAGCCGATGTCAAACGCGGGATTCGTGCAGCAGGTGGAACACCCTTTGAATTTAATACCGTCAGTATCTCTGATGGGATTACGATGGGGACAGTCGGCATGAAAGGCTCACTGATTAGCCGTGAAGTGATTGCCGATAGCATCGAACTGGTTGCGATGTCGAATATGTTGGATGGTGTGATTGCTCTATCCTCTTGTGATAAGACCATCCCTGGGACAATCATGGCACTTCTTCGCTTGAATGTTCCGTCATTGATGCTCTATGGTGGTACGATTTATCCTGGGAAATTGAACGGGCAAAATATCGACCTCGTGAATGTCTTTGAAGCACTCGGTAAATTCCAAGCGGGCGACATCACCTATGAAGAATTGATGGAAGTTGAAGATGTGGCTTGCCCTGGACCTGGAGCATGTGGTGGACAATTTACCGCGAATACAATGGCGATGATTAGCGAGATTATCGGGATTTGCCCAATGGGTATGGGCGATGTGCCTGCGGAAGACCCCGAAAAAGAAAATGTCGCTTTCCGTGCAGGGCAATTGATGCTCAAGGTATTAGAAAGTGGTATTCTCCCATCCGATTGTGTGACCCGTACAGCATTAGAAAATGCAATCGCAGCCTCTGCCGCGACAGCAGGTAGCACCAACAGTATTTTGCATACCCTCGCTTTTGCGCGTGAACTTGGTATCGACTTTACAATTGATGACATCGAAGCGATTAGTGCGCGGACACCAATTATCGGGAATATGCGTCCAACAGGTGAATATGTTGCGCTTGACCTCTATGAAGCAGGCGGTGTCCCGATTTTGGTCAATCGCTTGATTGAAGGCGGATTAATTGATGGTAGCACGATGACCGTTACTGGTCAGACCCTTGCTGAATCTTGTGCCAATGCAAAAGAAACAGAGGGGCAAGATGTTGTCCGTAACCTCGATAATCCAATTAAACCGAGTGGCGGACTGGTTGTATTAAAAGGCAACCTCGCGCCTGATGGGGCTGTAGTGAAACTCAAAAACACACCTGAGCCGATGACAGGACCTGCACGTATCTTTGATACAGAAGAAGATGCCTTTGAAGCCGTGAAAAGCCAGAAAATTGTCGAAGGTGATGTGGTCATTATCCGTTATGAAGGACCTGTGGGTGGACCTGGGATGCGTGAAATGTTGCAGATTACTGCTGCATTATTTGGTCAAGGTTTGGGCAATAAAGTCGCATTGATTACCGATGGACGCTTTTCGGGTGGGACACGCGGTTTGATGATTGGTCATGTATCGCCAGAAGCCGCGATTGGTGGACCGATTGCCCTATTAGAAGAAGACGATATGGTGACTATCAATGTAGCAGAGCGTCTGATTCATGTTGATCTCAGTGAAGAAGAACTCGCAAGCCGTCGCAAAAAATGGTCAGCTCCAGAACCGAACTATAGCAAAGGCGTGATGGCAAAATATGCCAAACTGGTGTCACAAGCCCACGATGGCGCAGTCACAGGCGCATAAGTAGAATCAACACTATGTAGGGGAGTATTGATAACTGCTTCCCTACATACAACACATCCACTCATTTTGATGTATCCTCAAGATATGCACACGCCAAATTGCACGAATAAATGACAATAGGAGACCCATCAATGCTAGACGGCTTGGACGATATTCAATGGGATCAACTCAATACGAGTTTTGGTGATTCGGCTGAGGATGTTCCAAAAAATATTCTTCAATTGCTTTCTGATTCATATGAAGATAGAAAGATTGCAGTGCGGATATTGAGGTCTCAATTATGTAATACCTATATTTTAAATACGGCAACACTAGCAACTATTCCATTTTTGATTGAATTACTCAAATCTCCAAATACTCAAGATAAAGATCAAATTATTTGGATACTGAAAAATTCGTTACCGTATGTTGAAGCAATACCCGAATTACTTGCACACAATAAAGGTGAACTCGTATTACAGATCAGGCAAAAAATTGTTGAAGTATTAGATGTTTACATTGATTTACTACAAGACTCTGATTTTCGAGTAAGAACAGCCTCTTTGTTTCTTATAATTGAAGGTGTTTTTCCAAAATCTGATTACAATCGGATTCACAAAGCGTATGAAGATTTAAAGAAAAAAGAAAAACATCCACAAGTTGTACAACATTTCGACTACTGGGATTCATATCTTGCAGATAACAAACATATTGATGTATAGCGAGTCATAAAGGTTACGAAGATTTACCAGAAATAACCAACCTATGTTAAAGTAGAGACTCTTTTATTCCACTTATGCCCGTGATGGTGAGCCGATGAAACCACTTGAAAATATCTGTGTATTGGATTTAACACGATTGCTCCCCGGGGCAGTCTGTACGATGATGCTTTT
>CAYGTY010000155.1:0-14864 GCA_964352825.1 uncultured Anaerolineaceae bacterium | reverse complement strand
ATTTGTCCCACAAATTTATCCTGATATTAGCCAAGCTCATACAGGTGTTCAAATTATATTTGGAGTTCTGCCTATTTGGATGCTAATTGCAGCTTTTACTATAGGGCGTAATCGCTCTCGAGAAATTGAGGGCGAGCTGGTTGCAATTATTGCTGGTGAACTCATTTTCATCATATCAGGGAAAAATGCGAAACATGCTAATATGATGCGAATTGGACATTTAGAATGGGTGATTAACCCACAACAGTATCATCTGCTATCTAATCATCAACATGGCACTACAACTAATATGGCTGTGTACTACGTGGCACACTCTGACGAACTCTTATCTGTGGTTCAAGTTGATTTGCTCAATGAAAATATAGAAGAAACCCCAAAGAACAAACAAAAGGCTAAAAAGAACTTAGATATCTTTGCCCGAATTTATCAAAAATGGATGTCGATGTTCTCTTGAGAACCCCCAAATAACAGGTTTTGGGTTGCTTGCAGACTCAATTGTCACGCGGTATTATCGGGTCTATGTTTGGCACAGAGTGAAGGATGTATCATGGGTAGACCGAATATTTTATTTCTTATCGCAGACGACCATCGTTTTTCAGCCTTAAGCGGACTCGGTCAAGAAGCCGTACAAACCCCTAGTTTTGACCGTTTGATGGATGAAGGCACAACTCTGACTCAGGCACATATTATGGGCTCAACATCAGGGGCGGTCTGTATGCCAAGCCGTGCCATGCTGATGACAGGACGTAATCTATTTGATGCACCCGACCCATTGCCACATGACATCCCTCTCTTACCTGAACTCTTATGGCAAAACGGTTATACAACCTATGGCACGGGAAAATGGCATAATCGCTCAGAGACCTTTGCACGGAGTTTTAGTACAGGTGGTAGAGTCTTTTTTGGGGGCATGTCCGATGACCAATACGCCTTCCCATTACATGACTTTGACCCCTCACGCGCTTATAATGAACAAGATGCCAAAATTACTGAGGGTTTTTCGACAACCCTATTTTCTGATGAAATGATCGACTTTTTGAATGCTCATGAAGATGGAGATGCCCCCTTTTTTGCTTATGTCGCTTTTACATCACCGCATGACCCACGCACCGCACCGCCACCCTTTGACACGATGTATAATCCTGATGACATCGACCTACCCCCCAACTATGCCCTCGAACACGAATTCGACCTCGGTAATCGTCAAATTCGCGATGAGGTTTTAGCCGATTATCCTCGTACCGAAAGTGAAATCAAGCAACATATCGCTGATTATTATGGCATGATTTCACATATGGATCATGACATCGGGCGTATCTTGCAAGCATTAGATGATAATGGGCTGAGTGAAGATACGATTGTTATCTACACATCTGACCACGGCTTATCTGTCGGGCAACATGGTTTGATGGGTAAGCAAAACCTCTATGACCATAGTATGCGTATCCCGATGATTCTGCGTGGCAAAGGTATCGAAGCAGGGCGCAAGTCCTCAGCATTTGTCTATCTGCTCGATTTATTCCCTACGATTTGTGAATGGGCAGGGATTCCGATTCCAGAAACCAGTGATGGACATAGCATCAATGCTTTGCTGAGTGGCATGACAGATATACACCGCCAGACAATTTTCTCGGCTTATCAAAATATCTTCGGACATCCCGATGGGCGACCCTATCAACGGATGGTGAAAGGCACACGCTATAAACTGATTGAGTCGGTGTTGGATGGTGTGACAACAACTCAATTATTTGACCTCGTTGCAGACCCTTATGAAACAACCAGCATTCATACACAATATCGCTATGGGAATGTCTTGGCGGAACTCAAAAAACGTCTGGCTGATTGGCAAGCAGTTGTGAATGACCCACTCTTGGATGAGGCATGAGCGATAGACACTATAATTATTTACAATTTAATCCGATTTGGCTGGAATCCTTCAATGTGACGGAAGACGATGTCAAGCTGAATCGGATGAGACAACTGAGTACCCCTCAGCGACGGCGTATTTGGCGTGACCGACTCCCCTTGATTATGAGTTTTGTTGGCTTGTGGCTCGGTGCTGGCTGGATTTATACGGTTTTCCGAAACGAAGCAATGGATTCACCTTCGACACGATGCTTAGGTGTCTTATTGGTTATATCGCTTATGATGGCAATGACAGTTATTGTGCGCGCATGGTGGATTATGGCAAATCTACAAGTTCATATAGCCGTCGGTGTTGCTCATTTAGAAGAACGCGTCGGTCAATATGGTGGGTTGTTCTTAAATATCGACGGGCGCAATTTTGAACTCAAGCGCCAACAATATAATCTCCTACAAAATGGCATGACCCTAGCGGTTTATTATGTGAAGAAGCGCAAACGGGTACTGGCGATTGAACCCATTGTCTTTCATGAACCTAGCTAAATCACAAATCGCAGTTTCAAAAATTATCTATTTGATGATTGGTAACAGTTCACCTATCTATAACTTTTTACAGTAAACAGGCAAAAAAGATAACCACAGAGGCGCAGAGGACACAAAGAAAAGCAAGAATAAAAAGGGGTTTACATAATTATATTGTAAAATCTCGAAATGAATTGGAAATAAGTCAGTGGACGAGATATGTCTTTTCCCTACAAAAAATCACAATTAGAAGTAAGGAAGCATAACCGTGCGTCCGCCGAAAAATGTAACAATGCTGATTTTTTTAAACAAAAAAACGCCCTATAAAAAGAGCGTTTCGAGAGAGAGAAAGAACTTCTTACTAGAAATTCACAAAGGTTGATTAACCGAAGCGTCCTGCGATGTAGTCGGCTGTTTCTTGTTGGGCAGGGTTATCAAACACATCTTCGGTATGGTTAAACTCGACTAATTCGCCCCAACGGGTTTCGATACCCTCATCCACTGTTTTGCGGATATTATAGAAGGCGGTGTAGTCGGATACGCGTTGTGCCTGTTGCATATTATGGGTCACAATCACGATGGTATATTGCTCTTGGAGTTCACGCATCAATTCTTCGACACGTTGGGTTGCAATCGGGTCAAGCGCAGAACAGGGTTCGTCCATCAAGATGACATCAGGTTCGACAGCGATTGTCCGCGCGATACACAGACGTTGTTGCTGACCACCTGATAACGCCAAACCTGACTTATTCAAGTCGCCGTTCACTTCATTCCAGATTGCTGCACCCCGTAAACTACGTTCCACGATTTCATCAAGGAGTTCTTTTTTCTTGACACCCAACAAGCGCGGACCATATGCCACATTGTCATAAATGCTCTTTGGGAATGGATTTGGTTTTTGGAAGACCATCCCAATCCGACGGCGGACTTCAACAGGGTCAACATCAGAGGCGTATAAATTCTTACCACGATAGATGATTTCGCCTTCGACTCGTGCACTCGGTACAAGGTCATTCATACGGTTGAGTGAGCGCAGGACGGTACTTTTACCACAGCCTGATGGACCAATAAACGCTGTGATTTTATTTTTCTCAATTGGGATGTTTACATGGGCAACCGCACGGTAGCTTCCGTAAAACACGCTGACATCTTTTAGTTCTAATGCCATTTTCACATCGGTTTTGATAGGGTCTTGTATAGCCATTTTTTAACCTCGTATATATAGCTTTTTGATTGTCTCTGTAGGGGAGTTACTCTGTCTACTCCCGTTCGGATGAACACATGGGTTCATCCCTACATCGTTATTTTTACAGATTAATATTTAAGCGAATATTTATTACGTAAGACGATGGCAACTGCGTTCAATGACAACATCAATGCCAGCAAGACGATAATCGCGGCGGCGGCGATGTCTGCAAATTGACCTTGTGGACGTGCTGTCCATTGGAAAATCTGAATCGGCATCGCGGTAAATTGTGCAAAGGGACTCGTTGGGTCGGTTAGCAAGAAGGTTGATGCCCCCACCACAATCAATGGGGCTGTTTCACCGACTGCCCGCGAGACAGATAGAATTGTCCCTGTCATAATCCCCGGCAAAGCTGCTGGTAAGACTTGATTCCAAATCGTCTGCCAACGAGTCGCCCCCAGACCATAAGAGGCTTCACGAATCGCATAGGGGACTGCCCGAATCGCTTCTTGCGAGTTGATGATGATAATCGGCAAAATCAATAGAACGAGAGTCAGACCAGCCGAAACCAGTGTTCGTCCATTGGGCGAAAAAGCGTTGACACGGACAAGGCTCGCCATCAATTCATCGAAGGTTTCACGCTCAAGCACTGCTCCCTCTTCAATATCAAAAGCATAATATGTCCCGCGAATCTCAATGTCATAGTCATTCTCGGCACTGACATTGGTTACATTAACGGTTGTATCGAGGGCATCTGCAATCGAGTCTGTTAATTCGTTGATGTTCACAGAGCCTGTCATCGTCAATGTGGGTGTTCCATAGTAGAGGAAGGTATCAATCACAGCATGAACAGTTTCGTCGCTGAGGTCTGTATTATTGACAACTTCGCCATCTGTAAAGGCTAAACCATCATCCAAAATCGGCGAAATCCGTTGAATCACACTGTCAGGAGTCGGCACATCAAAGTTGTATTGGAAGATTAATCCACTCGTGAAGGGAGCAAGCGCACGGACAAAAATCGCAAGTCCGAGCATCCCATAAATAATGGATGGCACACCAGCCAGATTACGGACATTGGTTTCAATCAAGCGATTCATGAATGAGTCGGTGGCATATTCTTCAAGGTAGATTGCCGCACCCACACCAACAGGCAATGCAACAAGAATCACAACTATCATCAAGCCAATCGACCCAATCAATGCTGTCCGAATACCAGCCAAAGCAGGGGTGCTAGACATGGGCGTACTGACAAAATCACCATCCAACCAACTATAGAAGCGGATAACCTCAACCTTTAAATCCTCATCAATGCCTTGTGCTTCTTTATAGTCTTCAAGAAGAGGACCTTCGATTTCGGCTTTAATCAAGTCAAAATTGAGAATTGTATCGGTTAATGTAAAGCTGGCGATGATTTGTTGTTCGACAACTTCGCTCAAGACCAATGTTCGTATCGCACTCGATGACGCGTAATCTGCAATGAGTGAGGCTTGTTGTTCGGGTGTGATGTCTTTAAGAATCATATCGGCAATGGCAGGGTCAACATTATCATCCCCGACAATCTGGGCAACGGTTGCGCTGGTAAAGTCATCAACAGGTACTTGGCTGATGCTATCACGGATAAGCACCCGTAAGCGTCCACCCACATTATCTGCCAGAATCATTGCTAGCTCTTGGTTGGATAACGCTTCTAAGGGACGACCATCGGTTAAGGTTTCGGGTTCAATCGTATTGACAATGCCGACTGTCCCAAAGGCTTCATTCGCGACATTCCCAAAGAGGGCAATCAATGCAAGAATTGCAACCAAAATCGAGGCGAAGTTAAACCATTTGCCGATTGCACCGCGTTGATGGCGCATTTTGAGGCGTTGTGCAAATGCCTCTTCGTTTGGCATATAACTGTTTGTGTTTTTCACTTTGTCTTTTTCCTGACTCATTAATATGCCTCCCGAAAACGACTGATAATGATACGACTCAACACGTTCAATAAGAAGGTCATCACAAAGAGGGTCAAACCAATTGCAAAGATACTGTTGTAATCAATCGAGTCATAACTCAAGTCACCCCCGCTGATACGAGCGATATGACCTGTCATCGTCTCGGCAGAATCAAATGGGTTGAAGGTGAAGTTCGGTCCTGCCCCTGCTGCGATTGCGACAATCATCGTTTCACCAATTGCGCGGGAGACTGCCACAATGAAGGCGGCGAGGATACCTGATAAGGCGGATGGCACAACGACTTTTGTAACGGTTTCTAGCTTGGTTGCACCGAGACCATAAGAGGCTTCACGTAATGCCGTTGGTACTGCGTGCAGTGCGTCTTCACTCATCGAGCTCACCAGCGGAATAATCAAAATACCCACAACAATACCAGCCGAGCCTGTGTTATAGATATTCACAACGTCTGCACCGAAGATACTACGTAAAAGCGGTGTCATGAAGGTCAGCGCAAAATACCCATAAACAACGGTCGGAATCCCTGCGAGGATTTCTAGCACAGGTTTTAATATGCTACGGACGCGCGGGCTGGCATATTCACTCAGGTAAATCGCCGCGCCAATCCCAAGCGGTAAGGCAACCAACATCGCGATGGTACTGGTCATCAGTGTGGCGTTAATCAATGGAATCACACCGAATTCACCAATAGCAGGAATCCAGCTTGTGTTGGTGAAGAACTCAACTAAGGTTGGGCGGTCATCCAATTGAAGGGTGATGCCTGCGCTATGGGAAACAACATATTGTTCACCACGGATGCCGCGTTCCACAATAAAGCGTGGTAGGAAGCCATCCACAGTAAAGATTTCGGCGATGCGTTCTGTCAGAGGTAATACGGTCGAACTACCTGTCGATTCAACATGCCCTGAAACCTCGGACGCGACAACTTCAGGCATTTCGGTGACACCCATTGCCAACATCCAGCTATCACGCGCTTCATCTAAGACAGCATCGGATGCTTGGAAATAACCGACTTCGACAATCACCTCATTGATGTGGGTCAAATAATAATCAATGAATTCGGCGACTTGTGGATTATCGCGCATGATGTCAGCATCACTATAAATATAGAGGGGACGTGATAATGGGTATGTGCCATCTTCAACGGTTTCAGCAGACGGCACAACCGTATCCACATTGATGATTTTTAGGCTATCGGTATTTTCTAGGTAATAGGCATATCCGAAGAATCCAATGCTGAGTGCATCGCGACTAATACTACCAACCAGTTGATTATCATTGTTTGAGGTAATCGGAGTTCTGGATAATATGCTTGCGCTGTTCCCATCAAATATTTGTTCAACGAAGAAGTCAAATGTACCACTATCTTCATCGGGAATAACCAATTGAATCGGCTCATCAGGATAGCCATCACGAACATCAGACCAGTTTTCGGCTTTTCCAAAAATTAATTTGAGCTCATCAAGTGTGACATCGGTCAGGAAATCATTTTCTGCACTGACGATGATTGCGAGTGCATCTGTCCCAACACGGAAGGGAATCGGGTCAATACCGACACTCGCGCAGATGGCTGTTTCTGCATCTGTAATTGCACGACTGGCGTTAACAATATGAGGGCGAATATGCTCGCTTTCTGCAAGAGCGTCATCCGTCGCACACCAGCGTTCAAAACCGCCACCAGTGCCTAAAACCTCAACTTCGATGGTGTTATTCTGGAATTCTTCAATCCGCATGACCTCTTGTCCGATGCGCATCAGCTCGCCTGCTTCAGCACCTTCAATTCCAGGTTCAACAATGAACTCGGTCGTCGTTTCGGATAGGTCAACGAGGATGGCGCGGTTGGTTCCTACCCATTGGTCACGGGTGAAAAACGCAATAGATTCATTGCCGAGGACGAC
Organism: uncultured Anaerolineaceae bacterium; assembly: GCA_964352825.1. GTDB lineage: Bacteria > Chloroflexota > Anaerolineae > Aggregatilineales > Phototrophicaceae > UBA6055. Next base: position 7,443 of record CAYGTY010000155.1, on the reverse strand, counting down.
AATGATACCGAGTGTGGTAAAGATGGACAGAATACCACAGGCAAATAATAGCGTTTGAATAATAACTTCATGGGTCTTCATTTTTTTGCGTAAGTCGATAGACCCGTCATCCATTTGGACGAAACTTTTCGACATATCAGGGATATTTTTTTTGCTCATCATCTCTCTCTCAGACTAAAAGCGCAAAGGATACAGTACGAAACTGTATCCTTATTGAAATTTATTGCATTGGGTTAATTACATCCCCATCGCATCAAGTAATGCTTGTTTTGCACTGTTGAGTGCATTGACGGAAGCTGGGAAGTAACCGACTTCTACGATGTTGTCATTGACATTGCTCAGGTAGAAGCTGATGAATGCACCAACTTGTGGTTTTTCTGCCATAATGCTTGCGTCACTGTAGATGAAGAGTGGGCGAGCCAATGGGTAGGCTTCGTCACCTGATGCTTCTACAGATTCTGCGCTTGCTTCAATACCGTTGATGTTGAGGATATTGAGTGTGTCAGCATTTTCTACATAATAAGCATATCCGAAGAAACCAATTGCATATGGGCTACCTGTAATCCCTTGTACGAGGACGTTGTCATCTTCGGACAATTGTGGGTTACTACTGAGGATAGGTTCTTCATCTTCATCAAAGACTTCTTCAACGAAGTAATCGAATGTACCACTGTCTGTCCCTGGGATGAAACGTTGGATTTCTTCTGCGGGCCATTCAGCGCGAACATCTGACCAAAGGGTTGCTGTGGAGAAGATTAATGCCAGTTCTTCCATTGTTACATCAGTAGCAAAGTCATTTTCTGCGGAGACTGTTACTGCGAGTGCATCTGTACCGACACGGAATTCGATAGGTGTACGACCGATTGCTTCACAGCTTTCGATTTCGGTATCGCGGATTGCGCGGGATGCGTTGCTGATGTCGGTTTCGCCTTCTACACAGAAGCGTTCAAAACCAGCACCTGAACCGATGGATGCGATGGAGGGTGCAACACCACCTGCGTCTGTCCATACTTCAGCCATTTTTTCGGATAATGGGAATACGGTGGAGCTACCTGCGGTGATGATTTCACCTTCTGTGTATTCCAATGGGTCTACAGCATCGAGCATGATTTCTTCCATCATCATGTCGTCCATCATATCGTCAGCGTGCATAGGTTCCATACCGTTAGCAACACGCCATCCGTCAATTGCAGTATCGAGTGCTGCTTCGGAAGCTGGGAAGTAACCGACTTCTACGATATTAGCGTTGACGTTGGTAAGGTAGAAGTTGATGAATGCGTTAACTTGTGGTTTTTCTGCCATGATGCCTGCGTCACTGTAGATGAAGAGTGGGCGAGCCAATGGGTAGGCTTCGTCACCTGATGCTTCTACAGATTCTGCGCTTGCTTCAATACCGTTGATGTTGAGGATATTGAGTGTGTCAGCATTTTCTACATAATAAGCATATCCGAAGAAACCAATTGCATATGGGCTACCTGTAATCCCTTGTACGAGGACGTTGTCATCTTCGGACAATTGTGGGTTACTACTGAGGATAGGTTCTTCATCTTCATCAAAGACTTCTTCAACGAAGTAATCGAATGTACCACTGTCTGTCCCTGGGATGAAACGTTGGATTTCTTCTGCGGGCCATTCAGCGCGAACATCTGACCAAAGGGTTGCTGTGGAGAAGATTAATGCCAGTTCTTCCATTGTTACATCAGTAGCAAAGTCATTTTCTGCGGAGACTGTTACTGCGAGTGCATCTGTACCGACACGGAATTCGATAGGTGTACGACCGATTGCTTCACAGCTTTCGATTTCGGTATCGCGGATTGCGCGGGATGCGTTGCTGATGTCGGTTTCGCCTTCTACACAGAAGCGTTCAAAACCAGCACCTGAACCGATGGATGCGATGGAGGGTGCAACACCACCTGCGTCTGTCCATACTTCAGCCATTTTTTCGGATAATGGGAATACGGTGGAGCTACCTGCGGTGATGATTTCACCTTCTGTGTATTCCAATGGGTCTACGTCGGGAAGTCCGTGTCCTGCGGCAAAAACGCCTGTAAGAACAAAGACAAATGCAATTAAAAGTGATGCAAAGCGTACTTTCTGCATATGTAACATTTTCTCCTGAATGTATTAGAAAAATTCGCATAATTTATGTGCCAATCTGACACACTGAGGAGATTAACCAAGCTCTATTAACAGACACTACCGCTAATGTTAAGAGACGGGTCCGACAATATTAAAGTTTTTACGCTATAGATTTAACCATTATTTAAAATACTTAATACTTGTAGGCTTAAATTGGGATTTTGGGGCGTAAAATTTATTGTGGCATATGATATATTATATGCAAAATATGAATTATGAAATTCGAGTATGTCTCTTGGACAGCAACTGTTTTTTATATGAAAGGTTTTATTATGCTAAGAGTCGCAAATGCCCCTTGTTCATGGGGTGTGATTGAAAATATTGAAGGTGAGCGCTATGACTATGTGCGCGTGCTAGATGAAATTGCGGGTACAGGTTATATCGGTACAGAGTTGGGTGATTGGGGCTTTATGCCAACTGACCCTAAAAAGCTCCAAGTTGAGATTGATAGCCGTAAGCTCAAAATGTTGGCATCGTGGGTGAGTGTATATTTACATGATGAATCCAAACATGTCCAAAGTGCCGATGATTGTGTTCGCACAGGTAAATTATTGGCAGCGGTTGGTGGCTCAGATGCTTTGGTTGTACTCGGCAATGACCCCTATACAGACCCTGTTCGTAATCCAAATTCAGGGCGGATTACACCCGAAATGGGGATGACAGAAGCACAATGGGAGGTCTTTGCGAAGGGTGCAAATTATGTCGCACAGCGCGTTATGGATGAAACAGGACTGCGAACCGTATTCCATCATCACATCGGCACATGGATAGAAACCCCTGCTGAGGTTGAGCGTTTACTTGCAAACACTGATCCAGAAATTTTAGGCTTGGTATTTGATACAGGACATTGGTCATTTGGTGGTGGTGATCCTGTGACGGGTGTACGTCAATTTGCTGACCGCATCTGGCATGTTCACTTCAAAGACCATGACCCAGCAGTCGCGGCACAATCACGGATTGAAGAATGGGATGGACCTACATCAGTCGGTAAAGGTATCTTCCCAGAATTAGGTCAAGGGGATGTCGATTTCCCTGGGGTATTACAAGCCTTAAAAGAGATTGATTATGATGGCTGGATTGTGGTTGAGCAAGATGTTTTACCGGGGTCGGGTACACCCAAAGAAAGCGCAAGACGCAATCGGGATTATCTCGCTTCAATTGGCTTAACTGTCTAACATCGTTTGATACACGTTCACAGTTGCATCAGCAATGCTTTCGTGTGTAAATTCATTAAGAAAGCGTTCCCGTCCTCGTTGGGCTAAATCTTGGCGTAGGGCGGGATGATCTATTAAAGATTGGATTGCACTTCTAAGTTCATCAACATTCGCTTCAGGTACGGCTAAGCCCGCTTTATCAATCACATCAGGAATCGCTCCACTGTCACTACCAATAATAGGAACACCACTCGCCATTGCTTCGACCAGCACACGTCCAAATTGCTCTTTCCAGTTTGGGCGAGTTAATGAAGGTAATATCAAAACATCAATTTTATGATATTCAGCAGGCAGTTCGGTTGAGGGAAGTTGTCCAACAAAGTCAACTTTATCGGCAATATTTAGCTTTTGTGCGAGGGCTTTCATCGCATCAACAGACGACCCACCACCCACAAATCGTAATCGCCAATCGCCTGTTAAATTTCCTACAGCATGAAGTAAAATATCAATCCCTTTTTCGGGGACAATCCGTCCGATAAACCCAATCGTAAAGGGTCTATCAGGTCGGGATAGAGCGGGTTTGAATAGCTCTTTATCTGTTCCAAATTGAGGGATAATTGCGATATTGCCTGTATAACCTTTTTCTTGCATCACTTGCTCTGCGCTAAATGTGCCGACCATCGCATAATCAACATTGTTAAACACCCACTGTTCACCCCAATTAAAGGGGGGAATATACTGTCGATTGATATTTTGCCAGCTAAAAAAGAGGGATTTTGCGTTGGCGCGTTTGGCATGATATAGGGCTTGCCATGTCGCGACATTATAAGGTTCTTCATCTATGTGGACGATATCAGGTTTGAAGTCACGGATGTGTTGACCAATCGTGGGATAATGATGAAGATGGAAGTTGCCGTTGAAGCGGATGGGGATTGCTTTGAGGTCATAGCCTTCAGTATAGACGCGCTCCAGTTTTTGCTCACCGCGTTCATCTTTCCATGAGGGTGGAACAAGCACCATCAAATCGACACCGCGTTGGGCAATTGTTGTTAACTTACGTTGATAGATGCCGACGATACAGGCTTTGGAGACCATTAAGACGCGCATAATTTTCCTAGATGATGGGTTTATACACGTCTATTATAGAGTCTCGTGTAAGGTATCGAAACAGTTTATTCGTTGGCTGTACGGTCATAAGAAATAATCTTATCCCATTCGTCGGCGGTAGAGCGTGCAACAAATGCGACAACAGGCTCAGTATCACTCATGTTAAAGACCTCATGCGGGACACCGGGTTCAATAAAAATAAAGTCACCTGCTTCATTTTCCACCACTTGTTTACAGCCTTCACCATATTCATGACGGACGCGCCCTTCGAGGATATAGAGCATGACTTCAAATTCAACATGGATATGTGCGCCTGCGACACCACCGGGGGGAATCGTTGCGATATTGATGGATAATTCTTTGGCGTTTACATTGTTAGCGGATAGTCCTGTTTTATAGTGGATACCATTCCATGCACGCTTTTGCCCGCCACCCCGTAACACGCTGATACCATCATCACCTTCAATGCTACTCTTTAAATCTTGATGCTCACTCATCGCAGAATCTCCAAATCGTTCATAATTAACTCAGTTTGTTATAGTATATCTATCTGTATCGATTCGACAAACTTATGGAGCAAGCGCATTATGATAGCAAAAATCGGAATTTTGACTGTCTCTGACCGTGCATCACGGGGTGAATATGAAGATAGAGGTGGTCCAGCGATTCATGACTACTTCACAGAAATCCTAACCAACGATTGGCAACCTGTCGCCCAAGTTGTGCCTGATGATATTCCTGCAATTGAAAATGCTTTAAAAGATATGATTGATAATCAAGGCTGTAACTTGGTCGTGACAACAGGTGGAACAGGACCTGCACCCCGTGATGTGACCCCTGAAGCAACGGAAAATGTCTGTGAAAAGATGATGCCGGGCTTCGGTGAACTGATGCGTAAGGTCTCACTTGAGGTTGTGCCGACTGCAATTTTATCACGGCAGACAGCAGGCATACGCGGTCAAGCTCTCATTGTTAATCTCCCGGGTAAGCCAAGCGCGATTCGTGATTGTATGGATGCCGTGATGCCAGCTATTCCCTATTGCGTTGATTTGATTGGTGGTGCATATCTGACAACCGATGAAAGTAAAATCGTTGCTTTCCGCCCCAAAAAGAAATAGGCTGGCTTACCGAGTCATCCCTATAAAGCCAGTAGTCACGAATGCTATTGGCAGATAATATCTAAACTGATATAGTTAAATGACCCGTTATGATAGCTAAGAGGCTCAACTATGCCATTGTTGTCACGTTCATTCGAATTTGAAAGCATCCATTCTGCTAAAGATACGACGATTAAATTAGCTGAACTCGTTCGTTATGCTGACAAGCATAGCGACCTGCGCCGTCTGACAGATTTTGTTGCTCTGAATGACAAAGCCTACGATATGTCTATATTGGTCAAGCATGACATGGGGAAACGTGCTTATTACACCAGCACCATTGTCGGTGGCACAATCGAAAATCGCTCGAATGGCACAACCATTGTTCAAGGACAGGCGCGTGTCGGTAGAAAATATCTGTTGATTGTTTTAGGGATTGCCTTGTTTACAGCCATGATGATGATTGGCACAATTGCTGAACCTGTTGTCGCGAGCTTATGGGCTTTACTGCTCTTATTCATGTTTTCACATATTCGACAAATGTTGCTTGACCGCGCCCAGATAATTGCTATCATGCAAGAAAAATGCCAACAACCGATGCTGACACAAAAAGAACGAGAAGATGCTGTTGGGGATTGGCAAGCGATTTCACGCTATTCTGAAGGCAACTTTTATAATACACAGGCACAATAAATGACATCGATTCTATATAGCAACTACAACTGTCCACACAGCCTCAAGACTTCATTTTTCCTCAGCCTCAAAGGGATAGCATTTGAGCGTGTGGAAGTTGATCTATCGGCAAAACAACAAAGAACGCCCGAATATCTGGCACTCAATCCTAATGGTACTGTGCCTGCCTATCAACATGGCGAAACAGTCATCGGCGATTCTTTAGAGATTATAGAATTTATTGATACACAAGGGGATAATCCACAACTGATTCCCAGTGACCCAGACCAACGTGCAGAGGCTTTAAGCTGGATAGAGCGCGCCAATGATGATTTCTATGATGTTAGTCACCATCTCTATTGGCAATTGATACAGCCTCCTGTCGACGGTACAGATTGGGATGAGGTTAAACGGCTTAAAACCAAAGGCATCGGTTTATTAACAGAGCTAGAAGCCATCCTCAGCACACAGCCTTATATTCTTGGTGAGTTAACAATTGCAGATATTGTGGTTGTGCCGTGGGTCTATGGCTATCAACGCTTTGATTTGCCCGAAAAAATCGATGATTTCCCACATATGGTTGCTTGGCGTGATAAGCTCACTGACCAACCTGCCTTCACGGAGAATTACCGTGTTAAAGGAACGCCCTTCACAGTATAGTCCATTCCGCGCTTAGATAGTGGCATTAACAGGTAATGTTTGCGAAAGCTCATCAGCTAATTCAGGGTATTGAGAACTTATGTAGTTGAGAACTTCATCCCTAGTATTGCAGATATGAATAGATTTGGTAAAGAATTTCACAATATTATTAGCGAAGAATTGGATTACCTGTCTTTCCCCACGCCCGTACACAATCGTCATTGCAAGATTTGGATTTGAATAGATATTTATCACTATGTCGCGCACGGCTTTTATATTAAGAGGTAAGCTCTGTACATTTTCCATATTTATAATAAAAATACCATTTGGTTCATTGACATCTTTTACCCAGCTTGTAACATCATCTGCAACTTCTCGGGATTCATCAACAGTATGATGTCCAGCAACTTCTGAGTAATAAACGCGATTTGAGATAAGTTCTGCATTTTGATAGGGCATATTGGATTCCATTTAGTCTAAGATATGATGGAATTTATGATAGCATAAAGATGTAATAATACGTAACTTTTCGGACAAGTCTTATGTAAATATCATATTTCTCAATATGCTCAAGACTAACAAGATAAATCTGCTTCGGCAGATAGGTGACATTGCCAAGAGAATTACCGTGTTAA
>CAYGTY010000154.1:5331-14945 GCA_964352825.1 uncultured Anaerolineaceae bacterium | reverse complement strand
TGCATTGGAGACGATGTGGGAGAGTATGCCGTCGCCAACCTAATCTCAACTTTCTACATACCTCTTTTTGCTTTCTCTAACAATATCAGTATACGAATAAATCTATCCTCTGGAATAGTCTCCCAAACATATATACTATAACTAGATTTTGAAAATGAGTGAGGTGTTATATGACAAGGTTAGATGCTTTGTTGTCACGTATTCTGATAGTTTTCATTAGTTTGCTATTTACAATTATAATCGTTGAATCTGCAGCTAACTACTATCTGTGGAACATTGCTTCAGAAGATGAATTTAATTTATATGCTTCGATTAATCAGGTTCGTGAACGTTACGGAAATGGTTTTTTTGTAAATAAATCTGATAAACGCAGACTCATTTATAGCCCCCACCATTATATTGGTTACATGCCAACAATAGATTACCAAGAAGGTGCTAATCGACATAATTCTCTCGGATATCGTGGCGAGGAAACAACTCTTGCGAAACCAGAGGGTATATATCGAATTGTTGCTTTGGGTGAATCAACAACATATGGAACTGAGGTTGAAGATTATCGCGATGCCTATCCCTATAAATTGGAAGAGTACTTACATGATCAAGGTTATGATTATGTAGAGGTAATAAATGCTGGTGTAGGTGGTTATACAAGTTACGAAACTTTCATGAACCTTATCTATCGTGTACATGATTTACAACCAAACTTGGTCGTTAGCTATCAAGGATTGAATGATATTCATACACGACTAATTTATCCGTACGAATTTTATCGGGGGGATAACTCTGGTTATCGAGATGTTTTGCTACAAAATACATCTATGCCTTCGATATGGGAATATAGTACTGCACTACGAATCATTGGTATTATCAACAATTTGACTAAATCTCACTCAGCTGTTGATTGGAAATTTAATCTATATGCTTCTTATCGCTATGATGGAATTTACAAAGATCAATTTGAAGAAAATGGTGAGGAGCCTGGTCCAATCATTCACGGGTTTAGTGCTATGGATATGATGGGAAATAACCCACCAGTTTATTTCGAACGTAACCTGCGTAACTTTGTCTCTGCAAATCAACTTGCTGACATTGAGACATTATTTGTGTCGTTTATTTCAACTCCAGAAATTAATGACTATACAAATAGCTTAGTGTACCAAACGGGGCTGAGCGAACATAATCAAATAGTGCGTGAAATTGCTGTCGATTTAGATATTTTCTATTATGATTTTGCCTCTGAATTCCCAATTGATATTGAATATTATGCAGATGGTCGGCATATGACTGCTGCGGGAAATGCCCTACGTGGACAATATATTGGTGACTATATTATTGAAAACATCTTTGAAGTAGAACTTGACTAGACTAGTAATCTGACGCTCGTATAGTCAATCACCTTGTAATAGACTTCGAATATATTAGATAAAACAGAGAACGCTATGGGACTACAGAAACCGAAGGGTAAACCAAATCGACCTGAATGGGTTGCCATATACATTACCCATAATTTGCAAGAAGCTCATGTCATTGCAGGTAAGTTAAACGCATTTGACATACCCTCTATGGTTAATACTGTCCCTGGAGCGAGTGCTTTTGGTATTACATATGGCAATATGGGGGAGATAAAAATACTCATCCACCCTGATGATTATAATCGTGCTGAAGAGGTTTTGTTTCCTGAAGAAGATGAGAACGACGTGCAGTATCAACTGGATGAAGATGGCGATGGTGAATATTACATAGAAGAGGATGAGGATAGTGACGAATAATACCCTTACGTGTATATCAGGTATTCGTGTTGGTCATGTGACTGACTCCATTGGTGCAACAGGATGTACGGTGATTTTATGTCCGCCAAAGACGGTTGGGTCTGTTGATGTTCGTGGTGGTGCGCCTGGGACACGTGAGACTGATTTACTCCAACCCCATAATCATGTCGAAGAAGTCACCGCAATTGTGCTATCGGGTGGTAGTGCATTTGGTTTGGGTGCGGCTGATGGGGTGATGCAGTGGCTTGATGAACGTCAAATTGGCTATAAATCGGGTACAGGTTTTATTGTGCCGATTGTATCGTCTGCAATTCTGTTTGACCTTGCTGTGGGAGAAATTGGAATTCGTCCGACGGCTGAGATGGGTTATCAAGCCTGTGAAAATGCAACTCATGATATTGTCTCGCAAGGTAGTGTCGGGGCAGGTACAGGTGCGAGAATTGGTGCAATGTTGGGGAATGAACGGGCATCCAAAGGGGGTATTGGCTGTGCATCTATAGAATTAGATAATGGGCTTATTATCTCTGCACTTATGGCGGTCAATGCTGTAGGGGATGTCATTGATGAAAAGGGTGATATTTTAGCTGGCTTGAGAACTGAAGATGATAATGGATTTGAGGGTATGCTAAATGCAATGACTGCAATGCTAAATTCATCACAATCTGAACCTGATGCGCGTGAAAATACAGTGATTGGTGTCGTTGCGACCAATGCAAAATTAACAAAATCTCATGTTCATAAAGTGGCACAAATGTCTCATGATGGGATTGCGCGTGCTGTGAATCCTGCTCACACTATGTTTGATGGTGATACCATGTTTGCTTTAGCGACTGGTGAGATTTCTGCTCCACCGACACTTGTTGGTGCATATGCCGCTGAAGTTGTTGCCCAAGCGATTAGAAATGGGGTTCGCCATGCTACTACATTAGGTGGGGTTCGGGCGATTCGTGACTTTTAATGTTAAATCTTGATAATGATAAGCGTAAAATCCCAGAAATTAATGTTAATAAGTTAATTTTAGTTTAAGATAACTGCGATGTGCTTTAACATATCTTTAGTAAAATGGTGATACGATAATTACTGTTTGTATCATTTTGGATGAATCCAATGTCAAAAAAAGTCCTGATAGTTGAAGATGAAGAAAAGTTAATTAACAACCTTGCGGATAAACTTCGTGCTGAAGGCTATGATGTTTATACGGCGATGGATGGTGAAAAAGGTTGGGATTTGGCACGTAGCAATACCTACAACCTGATTGTGCTGGATATTATGTTACCGGGGTTAGACGGATTGAGCTTGTGCCGTATGATTCGCAATGACCCTAAGATGATTGATGTTCCGATTATTATCTTGACAGCACGCGGTACGGAAGTCGATAAAATCGTTGGCTTGGAAAGTGGTGCGGATGATTATATTGTCAAACCCTTTGGGCTTGGTGAATTTCTTGCAAGGGTGCGTGTACAGATGCGTCGTCCATCACCAGGTCGTATGTTACGCCAAGACGAGTTAATTTCGAATGATTTACGACTCGATTTAACAGGACGACGTGTATTTAAAGGTGAAGATGAAGTCAAACTCAGCAATAAAGAATTTGACTTACTTGCAGAATTGATGCGTAACAAAAATGCAGTTCTGTCGCGTGACCTCATCCTAACAAAGGTTTGGGGCTATGATTATTTTGTTGATAAACGGACTGTCGATGTGCATATTCGCTGGTTACGCGAAAAGGTTGAAGATAACCCATCTAGTCCAAAACGGATTAGTACAGTACGCGGTGTCGGGTATCGCTTTGAGGGCTAAACATGGAAATCTTATTTTGGTTTAGCGTTGCTGTGGCACTTGGGCTTGCTTATTACAGTTACCAACAAGTCGAAAAAGCAAAAACGCTGACTCAGGGAATACAAAACCGTGATGAGGTTATCAAAAAACTGCGTGCACAATTGAAAATTATTGAGCATGAGAATGTTGAGAGTAAGGCATTATTTTCAACGATATCGGATGTGGCGTTCGATATTGTCTTTCTCTTGGATGAAGAGCTTACAATTATCGCGCATAATGCTTCAGCTGACCTGTTGTTTGATGGTAAAAGCCCGATTGGCGAAAAGCTTGATGAAATGATTGACTCGCCAGACTTGTTCAGCATCATACAATATGCTCTTCGTGAAGAAGATAACCTTGAAGAACAATTCATCATCAATGATACCTATTATCGTGCTCGAACACATGTCATCAATTATGATGTTGATCGTCGATTTATTGGTGTTGCGATGCAAGATATTACGCGCCTTGTCCAACTCAACCGTGCTAGACGTGACCTCGTTGCTAATATCTCTCATGAGTTGCGTACGCCAATTACCCGCATTCGCTTGATTATTGAAGGCTTGTTCCATGAAGCCGATAAACCAAAACGTAAAGCGAGTATTCAGTCGCTTAAAGAAATAGCGATGGAGACGGATACGCTCTTATGGTTGGCTCAAGAATTGCTTGATTTGTCGATGATTGAATCAGGGCAGGCGATTATGCGCTTGGTAAAGACCCCCCTCAAGCAAGTGGTTGATGATGCTATTGAACGGTTAATCCCACATGCAGAGAACAAAGAGTTAACGATTGTCAGTCATGTTCCTGATAAATATGATATTCTGTGCGACTCCGACCAACTACGACGCGTCTTGGGTAATTTAATCCATAATGCGATTAAATGGTCACCTAAAGAGGAAGCGATTACCATAACTGCATCTGAAGATGATGAAGAAATCACGATTTCGGTTTTTGATAATGGACCGGGTGTACCTGATGACTTGCGTGAGCGTATTTTTGAACGCTTCTATCAAGTGGACGCTTCACGGTCTGGTCATGAAGGTACGGGGCTAGGCTTAGCAATCTGCAAACATATTATCACAGCACATGGTGGGCGTATCTGGGCAGAGGGTAATGGTCAAGGTAAGGGAGGGCGTTTCTTGTTCACGGTCTTAAAGGCTGACACTGATTTTGATGTACCGATTGTTGATGTTGGTCATGATGAAGAACCCGTTACAGATACAAAACTCACCTCTCTTTAAATGGAATTTTAATAAACAACCTGCTATACTGAAATAACAATTCAAAACAAACCTTCGGGGCAGGGTGGAAGTCCCTACCGACGGTGATGTGTGGGAAACCATACTAAGCCCGTGACCCGAGTTGCCATATATGGTACGTCATAACGATGTCTGTTATGCCGGTGGATACTGGTGCAAAACCAGAGCCGACGGTGATAGTCCGGATGGGAGAAGGTATAAACAAGACTGATAAATAGTCAGTTTTGTTATGTTTGATATACACCGAAATACCACACGCTTACGCTTCGTATTGTGTTTATTTGTGTATATCATCGCCTGCCTCGTAAAGATCATAATGAGGTTGCTGTGATATGCAAGATATAAAAAACTCCAATCTACTCACAAACTCCAAACTATCCATTGGTAAATATTTGCAGTGGTTTTCTCCTTTGTTTACACTCATTGTTGTTCTATTGGTTTGGCATTGGGTTACAGCAATGGAGTTTTATCCTGCCTTCATCATCCCAACACCTTTATCCGTATGGGAAGCATTCCAAGAGGCTGTGAATAGTGGCATATTAATCGAGCACATTGGTACAACGCTCGAAGAAATGTTGCTTGGCTTATTCTTTGGGGTCATGATTGGATTAGTGTTTGGGTATGCGATTGGGAAAATTCCGTTATTGGAACAAATCTTATCGCCGATTATTGTCGCGTTCCAATCTACGCCAATTGTTGCTTATGCGCCCTTACTGATTATATGGTTTGGGAGTGGAACAACCAGCAAGATTGTTACAACAGCTGTGATTGTCTTTTTCCCGACCTTGATTAATACCATTGTTGGGGTGCGGAGTGTGTCACCTCAACTTAAGGATTTGATGTCCTCATTAAATGCGACGCGCTGGCAGGTATTTACACGACTCGAAGTTCCGTCTGCGTTGCCGATGGTGCTGGCTGGGCTGAAAACTAGCTCGACCTTAGCCATGATTGGGGCGGTTGTCGGAGAATTTGTTAGCTCTGGCAGTGGACTCGGTTATCTTGTTACCTTAGCACGTAATCAATATGATACCCCCTTAGTCATTGTTGCCGTGTTAATGATGACTGTGATTGCACTTTCCCTTTATAGTTTTGTGGCTTTTCTAGAGTGGCGTTTGCTGGATTGGCAACGTCGGTCTAGTCGTTAATTTATCGTTCTCATATAAGGAGAAATTCAGAATTATGCAACGAGTGATACGCTTTATCTTTGTCTTATTAGTAGCGGTAACTGCAATGATGGGTATCATAGCCCAAGATGATGTGGTTGAAGAACGGATGTTATTAACTTTCATTCCAAATGTGCAATTTGCACCTTTTTATGTAGGGATTGAAGAAGGTTATTTTTCGGATGCTGGATTTAATATGACTGTTGAGCATTTGCAAGAACCTGAAGTTGTTGATTTGATTGCCGCAGGACAAGCGAACTTCGGGATTGTTAGTGGCGAACAAGTTATTTTGGCACGCGGTCAAGGACGTGATGTTGTTTATATCTATGAGTGGTTTCAACAATATCCTGTTGGTATTGTTATCCCGACGGGTATAGATGTTAATAGTGTCGCCGATTTAGCTGGCTTAAAAGTGGGTATTGCAGGTCGATTTGGCGCAAGCTACAGTGGCTTGACAACCCTTCTTGAAAGTGCTGGTTTGACTGAATCTGATATTCAATTAGAAGAAATTGGCTTTAATGCGCCAGAAGTTGTATGTTTGGGTGCTGTTGACGCTGCGGTTGTTTATGTTAATAATGAACCGCTACAGATTCGTAATCGGGCTTTGGCAGGGGACTGTGGTGATATTGAGGATGTTGAAGTGATTACAGTTGCCTCACAAGCCGACCTCGTATCAAATGGGCTGATTGTGAGTGCTGATATGTTAGCGGATAATCCTGATATGATTGCGTCGCTTGTATCTGCTTTTGATTCTGCACTGCAAGCATCGATTAACAACCCTGCGCGTGCTTACCTCTATAGTATGCAGTATGTTGATAACTTGCCTGATGACGAGGCTTTTATCACAGCAATGGAGACATTAGCTGATGAACAAGATATGTTCCTTGAATCTGACCCAACTTCTGAAGAAATTGCAGAAAGTCGCCAAGCGATGTATGACACATTGGCGATGGATTTTGATAATGATATGTTGACGCAATTTGATGTGTTGCTCACAACTACTGATTTATGGGATGCTGAGGTTCTTGGATATAGTGACCTTGTGTCATGGGAAAACATGCGCGACACACTCATTTCGATGGGAATGTTTGAGGATGTGGATGCTGATTTAGAATCTGCATTTACCAATCAATTTGTTGAAAGCAATGATTAATGCACTTGCGTATTCGTGATTTGACAGTCAATTTTCCTGCGGCAGGGGGAGGTATTCTCCCTGCTTTAGGGTCTGTTTCACTGGATGTCGAAGATGGGCAGTTTGTATGTATACTCGGTCCCAGTGGTTGTGGGAAAAGCACCTTGGTTCGTGTTGTGGCAGGTTTACAGGAGGCGACAACAGGGGAAGTCTGGTCTGATGATGTACAAATTACTAAGCCATTGCCTGATATTGCGATGATGTTCCAAGATGCGAATCTGATGCCGTGGCGAACTGTGCGTGATAACATCGCTTTACCGCTTGAATTAACGGGTATTGCGCCTCAACAACGCTATAAAGTTGTTCAATCTCTGCTTCCGCAACTCAATCTGGAAAACTTTGAACTGGCATACCCCGGTGAATTGTCGGGTGGGATGGCGCAACGGGTCGCTCTTGGGCGAGTCATGATTCAAGAACCGCGCGTCATGCTATTGGATGAACCCTTTGGTGCATTGGATGCGCTCACACGAGAGAAAATCAGCATGGATTTATTACATGTCTGGCAAAAAACTAAGCAAACCGTGTTGATGGTGACGCATGATATAAATGAAGCGGTTCTAATGTCCGACCGTATTATTGTCTTGTCAAAACGCCCAGGGAAAGTTGTTGCTGATATTGATGTGAATTTACCGCGTCCACGCGACATTGACATGGTCTATACTGATGAGTTCATCCAGCTATCAAGACAAGTTCGGCAGGCGATTGATATTAGCTAAACATACATTATCATGACAACACATAGTATAATGTATCTTCTGGGTTGACCGAGGGAATCGCGGTAGGTCATGCGCCTATCGAGGAAAGTCTGCACTCCATAGGGTAACGATGCCAGATAACGACTGGGCAAGGTAACTTGACGGCAAGTGCAACAGAGAAGAGATTGCATCCAATTTGGGTGTGAGGGTGAAACGGTGTGGTAAGAGCGCACCAGCATGGGCAGTAATGTTCGTGGCTAGGCAAACCCCATCGGGAGCAAGGTGAAACAGGTGCATTGGGGCGACCCGTCCCGCAAAAAGCATCGGGTACACTGCTTGAGGTGTTCGGCGACGGACATCCTAGATAGATGATTCCCACGTCATTGACGGACAGAATGCGGCTTATGAAGGTCAACCCAGTTTAAATGCCTCACACTATGTGGGGCGTTTTGCTCATGTCTATCTTTTATCGTTACTGGCAAACATGAGGGACATAGATTATGATGATATTGGGTTATGACATCATATAAGGATAGACACATGAATATCACTGGATCACATAAAATTATCATTAAAGCACCCATCAAAGATGTATTTGAGAAATTTAATGACCCTAATATGCAGAGCGAGTGGTATGTTCAGCCTTATACGTTAAGTGGTTATCAACCCCCTCTGCAAAAAGGTTGCACTTACACGGTTAAGGGTAAATTTATGCAGAAGCCAACTGAATTTACTTATGAAGTGGTTGAATTTAATCCTCCGACTCAGATTGTCTTAAAACTTAAAGGCTCCGGTACTGGCTTCCTCTCGATTACCTTCAACGAAGTAAAGGGCGGAGTCGAAGTTGATTTTGGATTTAATCGTGATTTTTCTGCGTGGCTCACATCGTATACCGCAATGGAAATTCACAACGCTCTCTATGATATTACCGATGCGGATCTTAATAGTTTTAAAGCATTTGTTGAAGGATAGTCCCTAATATGAAAAACGGCTCACTCATGACAAGTGAACCGTTTGAAAAGCAATTCGTGTAAGAAGCTATGATTAGCTTCCAAGTTCGATAGTACAACTATTTCCGGTGATGTCACATTCAGCGACAGTCATCCCCCCCATAGTTCCACTAAAACCACCCTGTGCAACATCCCATACGAGGTCATTGATGTTTTCCAGAGCGAAGACCCCTTCGGTACGGGTGCATGTCACGTTTTCGGGTAGGTCAGGTTGTTCGTCTGCGTTCAAGTAAGCGACTAAACAGGAACCCGGTGCAACATCTGCTAGTGAGTATGATAGTGTATCGTCGCCTGTACTCATGATCCAATCTTCCGCCATAATTTCGCCGTTGGCACTGGAGAAACTCAGGTTGGACAAATCAGCATCTTCGCTACTGGTATTAACGATCACCAGAATATCGGTGTTCCATACAGCGCGAATTGCTTGCATACCATCGTCGGTATCAGATGTATTGTCACTATTGGCGGAAGTGGTTGCAACGGTCAGATTACAGGTGGTGGTGTTGATGTCACAGTCTGCAATGGTTGCGTCACCAGCTTGAGCAGTGAAGCCACCCTGCGATACATCCCAGACCATATCATTAATGTTAAGCATGGTGAAGACTGCTTCGGTACGGGTGCATGTTATGTTTTCGGGTAGGTCGGGTTGTTCATCTGCACTCAGGTAAGCGATTAGACATGAACCTGCTGTAACATCTGTTAGCGAGT
>CAYGTY010000154.1:0-5231 GCA_964352825.1 uncultured Anaerolineaceae bacterium | reverse complement strand
TCTGCACTCAGGTAAGCGATTAGACATGAACCTGCTGTAACATCTGTTAGCGAGTATGGTAGATTGCTGTCGTCGTCCATCGTATTCATAACCCAATTTTCGGGCAGAATTGCGCCATTTGCACTGGAGAAACTGAGATCAGAAATATTGATATCAGTATCACTTGTATTGATGATGACGAAGATGTCAGTATTCCATGTTGCAAGGATATCAGCCTCACTATCATCTGCTTCGGCTTTGGTGGCATCGGTAGGATTGCTAGATGTTTTTGCTACACTCACTTCACAACTGTTGCTGTTGGCATCACAATCTGCAACACTCACTCCAGCAACCTCTGCGCTAAATCCGCCTTGTGTAATATCCCAAACAATGTCGTCAAAGTTTGTCATGGTGAACATGCCCACTGTACGATCACATTCGACATTGTCTGGCAGGGCAGGTTGTTCTTCTCCACCACTAGGGTAGCTTATCAGACAGGAACCGGGTTCAACTGCTGCCAGTGAGTAGGGTAGGTTATTGTCACCGTAGATATTCACGACCCAGTCTTCTGCCATAATTTCACCATTAGCTCCGATAAGGTTGAGGTTTGAGACGTTTACATCTTCACCTCCCGTATTAATGATAACTAGAATTTCTTGGTTCCAAACGACCTGTACACTAGCAGTGTCTTGAGTGAGGGCTGTTTGAGAAATAAGGGTTAATAAGAGAAGGACGAACAAGTATTTGAAAGATTGTCGCACAGTATATACTCCTAATTGGATTCGATTTGGATGTAATTACACCTATATTATTATAAACCATGAGAAGTATTACAAAAGATATAAACGCTAGTTATTTAGTCCTATAGTAAAGTGATGCAACCCCAAAAACACATGTTACGGATGTAGAGTCTTTGTTTTATTGGTGATTAGATTTGATATATAAAAGACCAAAATGTGCTAAAATGACCTAATCTCTTATATGATAGATTGGGAGCAAATTATGTTGGCATTTGAAGCAGTTATAGAGATAAACGCACCACCCGAGGCAGTTTGGAAAGTCTTAACGGATGTACAGGCATTTCCTGAATGGGAGCCGAATGTTACCAAAGTCGAAGGTGAGGCTGCATTAGGTAATAAAATCACTGTGCATACTAAATTTAGTGATCGTGCGTTTCCTGTAACCGTATCTGAATTTGTTCCGCATTTACGTATGGTCTGGTCAAGTGGGATGCCATTGGGTCTGTTTAAAGGCGCGCGTACCTTTACACTCACAACTGTTGACGGTGGCGTAAAAGTGAAAACAAGAGAAGAATTTACTGGACTCTTGCTACCTCTTTTTAAAGGGCAAATTGGTGATTTGCAACCGACTTTTGATGCTTTTGTTGAAGCTTTAAAAGCTAAGGTTGAGAGTTCGGGATAGAATACCATAAATCTGGTTGATTCCACGCATATATATTTTAACTGTAGGGTGGCTTATTGAAGTTCAACCCAGTTTAAATGCCTCACTTGGGTGGGGCATTTTTTATACTTGGTATATCTAATCTCAATTATTATTAGCCAATAACTTGCTAATGAGCTTGCTTTCGTTACAATTACTCTAGTTAATTATTTGAGGGAATTTTATGGAACTGATTATCATTCGGCATGGACAAAGTTATGTCAATGTAGACGATTGGCAACAGCTTGAAACGATGGATACCGCTTTGACCGAGCTTGGACAGAAACAAGCGGTGGCGTTACGAGATTGGTTGATTGAGAAAGATCCCTCTGCTCATGCTTTATATGCAAGCACGATGCGCCGCACGCGTGAAACAGCTCAATATGTTTCCGAAGGCTTGGGATTAGACCCTATCTTTGATGACAGAATTCGGGAATTTGGCAACTCTCATAATGATGGACAACCTGTCAAAGAAGAAGATTTACCCCGCGCTTATACACGTGTCAGAACAAGCGAAGCCCCATTTGCGGCGACTGTTACAGATGTCGATAATGCTGAAAGTTGGATGCACTTTCGGATACGTATCGGACAATTTATTCATGACGTTTACGATAAGCATCCCAATGACACCGTATATGTTGTTGCACACGGCGGTGTGATTTCTGCTGTATTTGATCTCGTATTCAATGTCGGTGCATACAAACAGAATGGTGTTGATACAGATAACACAGGCTGGACACGTTTTAAATATCATCCTGACGAATCATTTGCCGATTGGATTTTGTATGACCACAATCGCGTTGATCATCTGCTAAAAGCAGGCTTACTCTAATTTAGATTAACCGTTAAATTGCGAGAATGGTTGTAAATCTGCTTGAGCAGGGACAGGTGCAGACCCTATAAATTGTAAGGCTCGTTCAGCATCTGATGAGAAAATACGACTTACTTTGCCATTTGTGTGATAGTCAACATAGGTCATAAACCCATTGGATGCTTTGGGGTTTAATGTAGTCCATACGTGTAAGAAGCCATTAGGCGCATTGACAATGTCGCTCTCATACCTAAATGTGCCAAGCGAGTATTGTGTGCCGTCGCGGTTGATAATGAGCCATTCACGTTCAGAGCTGCTATCATTTGGATCGGGTGTTTGCAACTGGACTGCAATGCTTTTCCCTCCGTCAACAAATAACAAATTCCAAGCCACTTGCTCTGTGGTCTGATATACCGCCCACTCAGCACCTGTCTTATCAGCAATCATAATGGTGTTTCCAATCCGTTGGGAAAATGGACCATCGGTGATAGCTGCTGGCAAATTCGGATTATCGTACCACCAAATTAACTCGTAGCTTGTATCTACATAAGGACTTCCCCAACGTGAGCTATCTTGTTTTTCTAAGATATTGCCTTCGTAACGCCACATAAATGCAGGTAGCGATGGCTCAGGTCCCATTCCTACAGTTAATTCTGAATAGATTAGTATGCCATTCTCGAACCACCGTATCCACGGAATCACGGCTTGCTCTATATTGACATCCGAGTTCATGAGTGTGGCAGTTTCTGATGTTAGTTTATGACGTATTTCGCCTGTATTGATGTCGATTAGTGCAAATTCCCATGCTGGTAATAAAGCTAATTCGGGCGGAATATCACTGCCTTTACGATAACGGGCAATACTGACTGCAATTAAGCCTTCTTCTTCATTAATATTATGTTCATGAACCTGACACTCTAAAACTGTACCGAGGTCTATACTAAAACGCTCTTCATTTGTGTGTAAATTACGAACATGAAAAGTCGCTTCGGTATAAAAACTGTTTGGGTCTGGACGGATTCTTGAACACGTTCCAATTAATGTGCCATCCTCGTTGATTGCAACTTGTTTTGTGTCGAAGGGGTTAACATACATGTTTTCGCCGTCGTGCAAGCTGAAACGTTCGATTGCGCCATCAAGATAGATGCGAATCATTTCATTATCGGTGTTCGTCCCAAGAATTGCTGACCATGCCTCATCTTGTGCATGAATTGAGTGTGGGTTAAACAATATAATTATAAGCAATGTCAGTATAGTCGAGCGCAGATGTCTCATAATGTTCTCTTTATAATTAAGATAACCTATGGTTGAATTATACATTATTCGAGAAAATCTGACTTTGAATGAGAGGGTATTGTTGAATTGTGATTAAGGTATAGCTCATTAGCGTTTTTCAAAATAAGAGAGAATAGAGTATAGTTAATCTATGACTGACTGTAATTGAAGGATGAGTGATGAAACACTATCTGAGTGGTTTTTTGGGGTTGATGCTAGTGGTACTATTGGGAGCGTGTACTGCTGGGACAACCCAAGATACAACACTTCCGACTTTAGCGATATTACCCTCAGCAACGATTACCAATACGCCACTACCAACCGATACTCCGACAGCGACAGCGACCTCAACAGCGACCTTCACACCATCGATGACCTTTACCTCGACAGCGACCCCAACAGCAACGGCGACATCCACTAATACATCGACACCAACGATTACAGCGACTTCGACACTTACATCATCACCGACATTTACAGCAACTCCGCCAAGTGATGCTTATGTTAGTAATCCAGCAGGTGTGCATGTTCGTAGTGGACCGAGTACACGCTTTAATCCACCTTTGGTCACTTTAGACCAAGGCGACCTGATTAATATTTTGGCAATCTCCTCAGGTGGCGACTGGTATAAAGTCCAAACCATGTCAGGCACAGTTGGCTGGGTATTTGCCGAATTGATTGCGTTTTATCGCGATTTACCGCCCGACTTACCTCAAGAATTTATCCCGACACCACTTGCGTCACCTGTACCCAATACGGGACAACCTGTTGTAACGGGTGGTGGTGTTACAAACACTGCTCAGACAGGTGGTTTTGAACTGGGTGGACAAGCCTTGAGTTTCTCTTATCCTGACCAGATGCGTAATGCAGGTATGACATGGGTCAAACGTCAAATCCGTTGGAACGGCAGTGCGCCCGCGAGTGAGTTCCAACATGTTATTGATACAGGTAAGGCACAGGGATTCAAAGTATTGCTCAGTGTGATTGGTGATAAAGGGCAACTTGCCTCAAATCCGACCCAGTATTATCAAAATTATGCGAATTTTGTCGCTAATTTAGCAGGTGGCGGTGCGAATGCGATTGAAGTTTGGAACGAGATGAATATTGATCGTGAATGGCCTTCAGGACAAATTAGTGGTTCAAATTATACACAGCTATTAAGTAGAGCCTATCAAGCGATTAAATCACGAAACTCTGGCACACTGGTTATCAGTGGCGCACCGTCTCCGACAGGTGGGTTTGGTGGTTGTTCTGCGAGTGGTGGCAATGATGATTGCTACATCCGTGAGATGGCGGCAGCAGGGGCATCTCAATTTATGGATTGTGTCGGAATTCACTATAATGCAGGTAGTACCTCACCCGATGTAACCAGTGGCGCAAATGTCGGTAGCCCTGAACATTACTCTTGGTACTATCCCTCAATGGTGAGCTTGTATAGCAGTGTTTTCCCTGGGAAGCCCCTTTGTTTTACGGAACTAGGCTATTTAACAGGTGAAGGATTAGGCGCATTACCTGCTGGATTTAGTTGGGCAAATAATAATACCTTGGCAAATCAATCTGAGTGGTTAGCTGCTGCAATTCGCCGTGCTCGGCAAGGGGGTATTCGATTGGTGATTGTCTGGAATGTCGATGCCACCGGTTTTGGTGGCGATCCGCAAGCAGGCTATGCCATTGTTCGCCCCGGAGGATCATGTCCATCATGTGGTGCGATTCGGTCTGCGATGGG
>CAYGTY010000153.1:0-15262 GCA_964352825.1 uncultured Anaerolineaceae bacterium | reverse complement strand
CGCCACCAGTATTGTTGCCGTTTGAGTTATTTCCCTCATCACCGCCACCAGTATTGTTGCCGTTTGAGTTATTTCCCTCATCACCGCCACCAGTATTATTTTGTGGTGGTGTATTACTCGGCTGATTTTGGTTTGGATTACGTGACGCGAAATTTTTATTAATATTTTTCTGATTATTTGAAGCGTTGCTAGCATTCGCATTGTTATCGCTATTTGATTCATTCGTACTGGATGAATCAGCAATACCAACAGGAGAGCTATTGTTATTGTTTGAACCGCCTTCACCAGAATTTACAACTTCTTCCGAGGTTGTTATCGTGACTTCAACCGATTGGGCATCACGATTTGATTGGTTGGTGGCGACAAGTCCAAAGGTCACAACGCTAAGGAGCATAACTGCAATTACAGCAATTAGTCCTCCAACACGTTTTTCTCCCATACCCTTCACCTTTCTAAGTATTCTTAAACACAATAGGTTTTGTAATATTTCTTTATATTGACACACTATAATCCTACGTACGATGCTTCCAATCGTCAACGTGATATTGGTGCACAACTAGAACCTTTATGAAATTTTAAGTATCTTATTTATAGAAAAATGATGAGTTTAAATTAATAAAATTACTTTTTTGTAATTTTAGTGTGGTTAATGATAAATCAAGCAGAAACATATAATGTAGAGTACATATCTTTCCTCGTGTAATATTGTGTAATATAAAATGAAATATTAAATTAGAATTATTTATGTAAGGTATTTTCGATTAAAATTAATATGTTTTATCCTCTCATTATCTAAATATTGGCTGTAATTTTCGTAATCTTAATTCTTTATTCATTATTTGAGATTTGAATTCCCTAGAATATATTACATATTATTTCGTTCTAGATATATTATGCAATCAGTATCGCATAATGGGGTAATAAACTTAAATCAGTTATTGAATTCACTATCATCGAACAATTTTAAACAAACATGTCTTGAGTTTTGAAAATTTGAATTTCGCACTATCAGTAAAAGAACAATCCCTCCCCTGTCTGATGAATCTAACTAGCTTTTATTTTAGAGCGGGTCTAGAAGTTAGAAATTGAACATCTATTAAAATGATCATCCACTCCTGTGAAGATAAAAATTTCGAATTATTTTTTGACAAATTTACGAAAGAAATCGGAATGATTAAATTATCTGATTTACCCTCAGATTACATATAAAAAATGCTACTTAGATTACTCATGATAATGTGTCGTGATAAGTTCTTTTTATAGATTTCTCTGAAAAAGAAACTTGGTATGATTTTTTAATTTGGGATATATTCACCTGCCCCCTCCACCTCCCCTACCAGCAGATATGTCTATCTTTACAATTGATATAAACTTACATATAATCTATAAGAGTGCTAACATACTATAGGTAGAAGATGCAATGGATATACATCAACTGGATATACATCTACAAAAGTTAACTCCCCATCAATTTAAAATTTTACAACTCATGTATGATGCGGGTGGTGAGTGGTTAACGCGTGCAATGATTGCAAAGAAGTTGGGAAAACGACGTTTAACGCCCTATGATATTAACTGCTTAATCATGCTAGCCGAGCAGAATATTCTGGCAACATCTACCCAACCAACAACGGCACCTGGGTCGGATTTCGCTTATATTTATACAATGCCAGATGATGTAGCAGGGATTTTACTCCAATGGTCAGAAAATCGAAATGAACTTCAGAGTCAGGTTAATCAGAAAAAACCACGTAAGCCTATCAACCTAACCGATGAAAATTAATTATTTAAGTTACTTGAATTTTAACCTTTATTATCTAATTTTCGGACTAATCGATCCCACCAATCCGCTTGTTCTTTAGCAATTTGTAGCCATTGATTCCGCTCAATTTTTTTGGCTTGTTGTGCTTGATTTGCAAAAGAGTCGCGTTGTTTTTGTAAATTATGAAGTGCATCATCCAAGGTTGTTTTTTGTCCTCTTTCCGTAACGGGCGTTACGCTTTTGGATGTCCGATTTTTCATAATTTTGCGAATCGCATTTTCAGTCAGGTCATTATCATCTGCAAACTCCCATAGCCGTTGATCAACTCTGAGAATGGCTCGATATTGTCGTAACTGTGTTTGGTTCGTTAGCCCCATTGCTTTCAAAAGTTGCTCAGTCTTTTCACGTGGAATACGCCAAACACGACCATCTCCAACTTGAGCATAAAAATCTTGTTCGGACTCAAAATCACTTATCGGGCGAAAGTTGTCCCAACCATGAATATCCATCAATAAAATAGAAAGTTGTCTTGCCCGTGAAATTGCATTTAAATTCTGGCGAGCATTATTTTCTGTTGCTTGTCGCCATACGCTTCGCTCGGTCAATATACGTACAGGTATTTTCGACCAATCTGTATCGCCCGTATCTTCAAAATAAACATGAAGTAATTGATATGCCAACCACCGACGTTCACCTGTTTCGATCATATAATCGCGACTAATGCGAGAAACTGTAATTGGGTTTGTCAATCCATCACGAAGTATCGAGGATGCTAATTCTAAAAGATGCAAAAGGCTGGCTTGTACAGCATTGGCTGGCTGAAAATCGGGGTTAACAGGCTCATTATCGCTTCCAAGCTGAGCGCGCTTTGTCTCACCATCTAATAAATAAGCATCTAAATCAAAATCAGGCTCCATATAGGTGAACCAATAGGCAATTAAATCCTCAAATGGGTCTTTATTCACATCCCATTTATCACGAAGCTCTGATGGAATTGCCCGTCGTGGTTGTGCTGGGTCAGGATAAATAGAATGAATATCGACTAACTTGACTTTGATTTGGGGTGTATTGGGAAAAGGGCTAACACCAAAAATCGCATCGCTAGATTCTTCTAAAGATGGGACATCCTCAAGTCCATCGAACATACCGCCCGTACGTTTACGTGAGCGTTTAGACATTTTCTAATTCCTCCATAAACCGCTTACCCATTGATAAAGCATCCACAGCCGCTTGGCTACCAGGGCCCGCTGTCCACACCATACTATGGATTCGTGTAATCTCAGTCCAGATGGTTCGTTGTGGGATAGGCTCCCAAACAACATCACCAAACATTCTTTTCATTTCAGCTAGATTCTCAGTATGCTCAATGGTTTTACCACGGAACATCGTCGGGATAATACCTAACAAGTGGATGGGGTCTAATCCCCAACGTGTCCGATGTTTCTCAGCTTGTGACCGATGTTTCATTGATTCAACTAAACCATCAAAGGACAAAAATTCACACTTTGTTGGGTAAATAATGGCATCAGTCGCAATATAAATTGCACCATGTAATAACGAAGGCGTTGGAGAAGTGTCAAAAATCACAATATCTACAAAATCTTCAACTTCCCGAAATTTCTCAGCGATAGCAAACGCATCCGAAATACTATTGGTGATATTCCGAGTCTCAACATTAGATGGAACAAGATAAAGCGAGCCTTTGGTTTCATGGTCAAGCATTTCATAGACTTCAGGCGATACCAAGCGCAATACACTTTGGAAAGAATCATCACGCACCATCAAATCATAAAATCCAGCAGATTTGGTAATTCCTAATGTGACTGTTGCATGGGCTTGAGGGTCAGCATCAACAAGGATGACTTTTTTTCCTTGTAACGCCAAATAAGAGGCTAAATGTGTTGATAAAGTCGTTTTACCAACACCACCTTTTTCATTGAGTAACGTAATAATTTTCATGTGGATGTCCTTTAAATGCAGAGTACACTACGGATTTTTCTTTTCCGTAACGCCCGTTACGCTTTTATGCTGATTATAGTGTTAGACAGCCGAATTTGCAGGGATAATTGCATCTAATTGCGAGGTGGTATATAATGCGATAATCTGAAAAGATACTAACAATTAAATATGATGAGGTCAGTAAGCCTTGAAGTGGTAGCCTGTCCAGGGAAACTCAAACAATGCCATAGCTGTGAGTATATAAAACAAAAAACTCTAGCTATGATATAAGCAAGAGTTCCCCAAACCAAAGAAAAATGTATCTAATATCAAGTTGTAATTGGGTAAATCAGCAACTTGTAGAATGTTTTAGGCCATAGTGGAAAGAATCCACTAAAGATATTTTAGGACACTATCACGCTTTTTGCAAGTTAAATCCGTAACGGATAATGCGTGTGAATTTTTAAAGTTGACTATTTTCCGTGTATTTTTCTGCATGTTAATCTTGTATTCTCTTGATATTCAAGGGCTAGAGTAACATCAGCCTAAAAAAATTTGGGTCGATTTTCAGACATTAAAATTTCATAATTCACCCGATAGTACTAGGAATTTATCCTCTTTATGCTATTTGAGGATTAAATTTTCATATATCGTATTTGCAAGAAGATAATTTGCCTTACTTGACCCTCATCACTCATCAGAAATGAGTGGGTATGAGGACAGTTACATCTAAAGACTATCAACGGTCTTTATCAAATATAGCAAAACTCTATCTTGGAATTGGATATTCAGTCATTCCAATATATGGAGATTCAGCACCCGATAAAGTAAAAATTGCCGCAATCAACTGGAAAATGTTCCAAATGCGTCGTGCATCAGATCAATTTATCGATCATTGGTTCGAATCCCTTAATTACAGTGGTTTAGCCATCGTGACAGGACGAATCTCTAATTTAATTGTGGTAGATTTTGATTCTGAAGAAGTAGAAGAGGCATTCCGTCAAAAATTTTCATATCTGCTCAACACAAGGATTGTCAAATCAGCGGGGCGTGGATTATCACATTATTATTATCGTATGTCTCCAGACATCAACATTTCAACACAGCGTATTCAAGGTGCTGATTTGTTATCTGACGGTGCATATGTTATCGCACCACCAACAATCATAGCAGGTAAAACCTATGAAATCGTAAATGGTGGTCAACCTTACCAACTCACTAAAAATGATACTCAGCATTTAATCCACTTTTTTAAAAACAGGCGTAATGCAAATTGTAACAATCTCCCATCACCTTCAACAACTTTACCTGAATCAATAACAGTACCTACAGAAACCGAACACTGTTTAAAAACATCACCTGAGAGTCTTATTCATCTGTATTCGCATTATGCACCACAGATTGGACGTAATAATGCATTATTTAAGGTTGCCTGTCATGGACGTGATAATTACCTAAGTCAGCTTGATGTTAGCAATGCACTTCAGACCTACCATGCAGATTATCCATCACATTCATCACATACAACACAAAGCTATCACTCGCGTATTCAAGAAGCAGATAGAACAATCGAGAGCGCCTTTAGTCAGCCACCGAGACCACATAACCAAGTACCTACTCAATTGACAAATAGTATCCGCGAAGCCTTGCTCAAATTGGGTTTAACTTGTGTTGCACGGGTATTAGATGGTTTATTCTTAAATGGCTTCAAATCAGGGGATATTATTACCAAAAAGATTGTTTGCGATGCACTTAAAGGTAAGGTGGGTAGACATTCGATACTCACTACCTTCTCTACTATTATCAAAGGTGAGTTTTCCATTTTTGAACACATTAACCCTTCCCCTAGAACCCCAACCCATACTTCAGTTGCTAAACAACCACAAAAGCAGTCAAACAAAAAATGCTTTTTGTTTAGTACGACAAAATCGGACAAAATTCTTCGAGGGCGCATTCCAGAACACTTTCGTATACCAGACATAAATTTTTTATGTAGCCTTCTCAATGTACCCTTTACCCGTAGTGACCCTTTAGAAGATAATGATATTCAGCAAGCAAAAACCTATCGTCAAGCGATTCATCGCGAACTAATTAAGCGTCGCCCTGGGATGTATCACCGCCACTGGTTAGCTAATAGATTGGGCGTATCCAAACGCACTTGCCAACGTTATGACATTGCAGTCCATATCCAACGTCAACCTATGTATATCCGTAAACACATCACATGGGACACCCTGCACATTATCCCAACAGAAGACCCCATCGATGGTCAATTCTTGGAAGGGAAGGGAGGCAAACGCTACCCCGGTTTACGACAAATAGCCGTTCACTTACTCAGTCAAAAACAACTTGTACATTATTGTTATCAAGACATGAATTACTATTGGTATGGGGATAATTTACCCTTAATGAGTGTTCGTTGGGGGGTTAACCCAAAACAAGAACTTTATGATGAGCAATGTAGAAAGATTGATACCCGTTTTAAACAATATTGGGATGACTTTAAAGCGAAAAAGCACATCATATTCTCGCCAACTGTCAGACAAAAGACAGTTATATCTCAGCATCAGGCAATCGATGATGAGCCAATAGACAGACAAACAAACCTGCCACCAAAACGAGTGAAGTCAAAGCGGTTCTACAAAAAACCACTATCCGATAATCGCGCTGAAACACTATCACAGCGTCTCTATCAAGCAGTGTGGAATCAAGCAACAGAAGACAGTACCCGCTTGAGTTTAATAAATGCGAGACACTTAGTTGATACATATAGCGAAGCACTGATTCACCGTGTATTAGGTGTACTTAAATATCGTCAAACCATCAATAATCCAGCAGGTTTTGTTGTTGTATGGTTACGTTCAACGGCAAAAGGCATAGGGCAATAGGAGACAACCAAAGCAATCTCCTATGCTATGAATTTACTGACGAGGCGTACCTGTGTAATAAAAGGTATGTGTACAAGCAGGCGCATTATCATAAATTGTGGAGTAGGTCAGATTCCATTGACTAGGGCTTACAAAGGTCAGGTTCAAAGTGAGGTTACCATTATTTTGGAAATTTCGTCCTTGGAAGAAGTAAGTATTTAAGCCTGTACTCTGCATCGGGAAGGGAACAGGTTCTTGACCACGCCATTGAATAGACCCATCAGCTTGAGGAATCACAGCCGCTAGATGTGAACAAACCGCCAAGGGCGCACTATTTGAACAATCTCCAGTCAGCACATCAGGACCAGACTCTGCTTGCCAGATACTTTGTAATGGGGGAAGAAAGCTTACATTCCCAGCACCTGTATTTTGCGTTGTAGTTACCAATGCAGGGATTTCAGCAACTTCTACTGTAGAGCAAATCCCTGCTGTCCGCACACTGGATTGTGGCACCCATGATTGGCTACGACCTGTCTCAACCTTCCACCAGAGTTCTTCTTCATTTTCAGCATAACCCAGCACGCCATAATGTCCACTATTTTCCATTGTCTGAATCACGCTATATTCATCACTTGGTCCACCATAGACAGGAACAACCTCATCATCGTATCCAATCCCAGCAACACAAGTAAGTGTATTTTCATTGAGTAGGGGAGTTGGCGCACCTGCAACATCTGCAAAATCATAATCCCCGTCAATACTTGGAGGAGCAGTTGCAACCAAATTCTCATCAACCGCAATTGTGACTAATTCACCCATTGAAGCAATACGTTCTGTGCCTTGTGATGTAATATTCGCTTCACCAGAGATAATTTGAACATTCAGTGTCTCAGAAGGAGTCGCCTGTAGTAGAAGCGTTGCATCAGAGAATTTAAGGTCAGAGCCATTAACACCGATTTGGGCAATAGCCTCTCCTGTATATTGTAAAAGTAGTCCTGATGTCGCTACATTACATGAGGTCTCATCAATCAGGGCAGATAAAGTAAAATTCTGCATCGGAGCAGTATATGGACTATCTAAAACAGCTAAATCATTGCCGTCACCATCTAATGTAATGAGTGAGGTATAAACCCAAGCAATACCCGTCGCTGTCTGTACCCGAAACCAATCACCCGCCTCATTACGTCCATCGACAGTCAGTGTACCATCTTCATCCATCGTGCCAGCAACATCAAAATTTGTACCTGCGCCATCACGCAAATTCACAGGGTAGCCAGCAATATTCGTTGCAATCAAAGTTGGAAGAGGTCCATCCATTGCTTCAACCAAATTTGTGATTGTCGCTTCGCCAAACAACACCATTTGTACAGTTCCCTCAGACAGGTTCATCCGTGCATTAGCAATCGCAATCCCCAAGTTACTGTCTGCTTCAGTATCAATTGTAGAAAGACTCCCAACAGAATCTAAAGTCAACACATCACCACTATCAAATACGGATTCCATACCATCAGGTAGCGTCATGCGAACAGGAGATGATGCGTGGCAAACCTCGTTTTCGTTCAATTCACCACAAGCAGACTGTACCGATTCCAACACGGTATCTACCAACAAATTACAACTATCACTAGACTGTGCCTTTACGATACCAAAGCCAGCCACAACACATATTAAAATTAAAAATAGAGACCCGAATTTAGACATTAAATACTCCCACGATGTTTTTTGTCTGTTTGAGAACATCAAAATTTCGCCTATCATAATACATTGAAGATATTACACCTATAAAGGGAAGCCTACAGAATGAAACGAATTTTATTTTTATTAATCCCAATAAGCATGATTTTAGCAGGTTGTGCAACATCATCTGACCCAGCCAATACCATTATGAAGTATTTAGAAGCACGTCTTGCCAGCGATGCTGACCAACTTCGCGAATTATCTTGTGCAGAGTGGGAATCACAAATTCCATTACAGGTTGCATCATTCCAGAGTATCGATGCTAGTCTTGAAGACGCAACTTGTGCAGTCAATGGTGAGCAAAATGACATGACCCTCGTCGAATGTACTGGCAAAATTGTCTATGAATATGATGGGGAACGTAACGAACGCGAACTCGGTAACTTCCTTGTTATACAAGAAAATGACGAGTGGAAAATGTGTGGGGAAGCCCAATAATTGCAAGTATGAGTCAATGATTTGGAAAATATGAGAGGGCATTATAGAACCCTTTATTCTGGACTAATCATACACTTTCGTTTCATTTAACTATCTCGCCTACCATTTCAGAGTAAGTTTAATTGTCTATGTTATTGGAGAGATACAGAATGAAACGTATTTTAGTGTTATTGTTCGCAAGTTTATTGTTAGTTGTTCCAACTTTTGCACAAGATAGCAATACAATCGCAGATATTGTGATTGCATCAGCAAGTGCAGAAACACCAGAATTTAGTACATTACTCGCAGCAGTTAGTGCAGCAGACCCATCAATCGTTGAAGCACTATCTAACCCAGAAGCAGAACTCACCGTTTTCGCTCCAACTGATGCAGCTTTCGCAGCATTAGCAGAAGCACTCGGCGAAGAAGCATTCACAGAAATTCTTTCAGAAGAAGGTACACCACGCCTGAACGAAATCCTTCTCTATCATGTGGTTAGCGGTATCGTACCATCATCCGCAGTAGTTGAAGGTCTAGAAGGCGCAGAAGCTGACGAAATGAATATGGGTGCAGTAAGTTTCCCAGTAGTCACACTCAGTGGTCAAACATTTGATGTAGCAGGTACAGTTGATGGAGACGGTGCAATTGACCTATCCGCAGGTATCACAGTTGCAGAAGCAAACCTTGTACTCGAAATGATCGACATCGAAGCTGACAACGGTATCATCCACGTTATCGATGCGGTTATCGTTCCAGAACTTCGCACAATTGCTGACATCGTTGTTGAATTGACAGAAGCAGAAGAACCAGAATTCACAACCTTGTTGACAGCAGTCGGCGCAGCAGACCCAGCAGTTCTTGAATTACTTGCAGACCCAACAGCAGAAGTTACCGTATTCGCACCAGTAGACGCAGCATTTGCAGCAGTCGAAGGTCTTGACGGAATCGTTGCTGACACAGAACTCTTAACTGCAATTCTTCAATACCATGTATTCCCAGGGACTGTTTACAGCTTCCAATTGGGTGACTTGGTAGACGATATGGGTACAGCAACAGTCACAATGGCAAATGGCTCAGACGCAACTATCACAGTAAGTGACATGGGCGTAATGATCGACGGCGCTAATGTTGTACTCGAACTAGTTGACATCGAAGCAAGTAACGGTGTGATCCACGTTATCGACGCTGTAATTGTTCCAGCTGAATAATTTAATCAACATCGCAATACAAAAGCCCTCGCATCTAGCGGGGGTTTTTTGCTTTTTATAGAATAAACCTGTCCTATCAATTTTTGACTTCTATAGACCATAAAAGGTAATATCTAAGCCATCTACTTACTTTTCTTGTAACTAAAAAAGAAGGCATTTATGGATGGGAAACAATTAAGTCAAGCAATGCGTAATGGAGAGATGGTCTATGGAACAGCTGTTTACTCACCATCTCCGATTTGGCCCCGCGTCATACAAAATCTCGACCTCGATATGGTATTTATCGACACCGAACACACTCCACATGACCGCAATACAGTTTCATGGTTATGCCAAGCATACTCAGCACGCAACCTCGCCCCAATCGTCCGTATCCCATCACCAGACCCCTATCTAGCACAAATGGTTTTAGATGGTGGCGCAACAGGAATTATTGCACCCTATATCGAAACACCGGAGCAAGTCAAAGTACTCGGTGGGGCAGTCAAATTAGGACCACTCAAAGGTGAGAAATTAAAGGCGTTTTTAGATGGTGAAACAGAATTAGAGCCTGAACTCGCCGATTATCTCGCCAAACGCAACGAGCAAAAAGTATTTATCGTTAACATCGAAAGTGTGCCAGCAATGGAAAATCTCGATGAAATATTGAGTAACCCCTATGTTGATGGGGTTTTCATTGGTCCTCATGATTTATCTTGTAGTCTCGGACTTCCAGAACAATGGGAACATCCCGTATTTGATAAAGCCATTCGCGAAATCATAACCAAATGTCGTAAGCATAATGTCGGTATCGGTATCCATCACAATTACACTGAACATGAAATTGAATGGATTAAAGCAGGGGCAAATATTGTCATGCACAGTTCCGATATTTCCGCATTCAACCGTGCGCTAACTGCCGAATTTAAAACAATTCGCGAAGGCATCGGCGACAGAGGTAATATTCACGACGAAAACGTCCATTTTTAGATTATTCACAGACAATCATAGCCGAGCATAATTATGTATAACATCTGGTTTGAACGCAGTATACCTGAGCAATATATACCCATGTTTGAAGCTGTCGCCAATGGGATTAGCCCAGCTGATAAAATCGAAGAAGACCGCCTGCACCAAATTGATATCGCCCATGGCATTATGGCAGGTGGGGTAGATTATAATACCGAGTTGATGGATAGGGCATCTAACTTACTGATTATTTGCCGTATCGGTATCGGCTATGACAAAGTTGATATTGCCGCTGCCACTGAACACGGTATCGCAGTTTGTAATACCCCTGATGGACCGACAATCTCAACCGCAGAATGTGCAATCACCCTCATGATGACAGTTGCCCGTAGCGTCAAAAGTGTATCAAGTGCCTTAGAAGATATGCTGGAAAGTGGCGAGAGACGAAATATCTGGGGAGAGTATCAAGCGATTGAGATGTACGGCAAAAACTTAGGGTTAGTTGGTTTAGGGCGTATCGGTGGGCATGTTTCCAAAATCGCCAACGCCATCGGCATGAATGTCACAACCTATGATCCCTTTATCACTGATGAACGCGCACAAGAACTCAATGTGGCAAAAGCAGGCTC
The DNA here is from genome assembly GCA_964352825.1 of uncultured Anaerolineaceae bacterium. Lineage (GTDB taxonomy): Bacteria > Chloroflexota > Anaerolineae > Aggregatilineales > Phototrophicaceae > UBA6055. Next base: position 3,756 of record CAYGTY010000153.1, on the reverse strand, counting down.
ACTCGAAGAATTACTCGGTAATTCAGATATCGTTTCTCTGCATCTACCCTTAAATCCTGAAACCCATAAAATTATGAATGCAGACCGCTTTGCCCAAATGAAGAAAGGTGCAATCTTTATCAATGTGTCACGTGGTGGGCATGTTGACGAAAGCGCACTCGCTGATGCACTCGATAGTGGTCATATCTTTGGAGCAGGGCTGGATGTCACCGACCCTGAACCACCACTCGCAGGCAACCCTTTACTAGGTCGTCCCAATGTAGTTGTTATGCCACATATTGCTAGTGCAACACCTGATGGACGACGCAAAATGATGACCAAAGCAATGGATCAGATTTTACAAGTGCTACGTGGAGAAAAGCCCGACAACCTCATCAATCCCGAAGTTTGGGATACCGTCAAAGCTCGCTGGGAAGCCATGCAATAAAAATCAACAAGGGACGACTCATATATACAAATCGTCCCTTGTTGTCTCATAATAATGTAGGGTTGAATCTGTGTGTTCAACCGCTATTTATGTATCTATTAGCTCTTTAACGTCGCGGTCAACGTAATTTCTTCAACACTCGCTAATGCACGGCTGATAATACAACCTGCTTTAGCCTCAGCAGCAATCTCTTGAAAGGTTGCATCATCAATATCAGGCACAACAGCAACTGTGGTTAATTCAATCGCTGTAATGGTTGGTACATCATCCACACGACGCATCGTAACTTTTGCAGTGGTGTCCACACTAGTAGGATTAAAGCCTTTACGTCCCAATGTCGCACCAATTTGCATGGATAAACAGCCAGCATGAGCCGCCGCAATTAACTCTTCGGGGTTTGTTCCCGTGCCTTCTTCAAAACGGCTAGAAAACGAATATTGTCCTTCAAATGACCCACTCGATAACTTGATTGTCCCATTACCTTCTTGCAATGTCCCGTTCCAAATAGCGGTTGCACTACGATTTGACATGTAACACTCCTTATGTGATTGTAAAATACACCCTGAGTATAACTGACTTAGTGTGTAAATTAAGGGGTTTCTACAAAATCTTTAAACCAAGAAGACATAACAACCGATAGAGGTAGCAATAAATTAAATACCATGAATACTAAGCGAAAATCGAGCCTGACTGAATTGATTTGATGCGGGGAAGTGAACCAAAATATAAATGAACTTCCAAAATAGGATTTTCTGAAACCCAAGTATTCGGCATCCGATGTTGATAGTAACGCAAGTGGGTGAGGTTATGCTCATTTAAAAATGACTTGAAAGTTTGATGCGACATCTGTCGAAAATCATCCAACCAACCATCTCCTAAAGATTGAGGCATCGTACCAAAGTCACCGCGTATTAAAACAGAGAAGGTTTTCAGCTTTTTATCTTTGAACATGGTAACCAAAGCTCCATGTTTCATCGCCCCAAAGGCCATTTGTTCTTCCTGATGAGCCATTTGCCATAACTCAGGTGAGCGACTCCGCAAGTCATCCATCGTATCAACCCCATCAGGAAGCTCCAAATAATCCAAGACATCATCAATCGACATCCCGATTTCGAGCTTGCCGATTTGACCCGTTTGGAGCAATTGAATAATCACTGCATTTTTGCTACGCATAATCAATATCCCTTGCATCACTTATACAGCAAAACCCACAAATACATAAGAATCACGACCTATGAATCCACTCAGGGAACACTTATTAAATCTAATAGCCTTCCAACACAATACCTAGCCAACTTACAAAATATCACGTTAAGCTCAATAACATTAACAAAAAGGATAATTGTGATTGATAATGGGAAGCACACAAAGATGGATTGGGCAGTCAAAAATTTAGAAATAGCATTGAGTATCATAGGTTTACTACTACTCGGATTTATCGCTTATTTATTCTCTGATGGGGACGGAGATGTTTGGTTTGTGGTTGCTATCGCATCTATCATCATCGGTTTAATCAATGCTGTGATATTATGGTATCTCCGTGGTCGCCAACATACCCTGCGAACTGAAACCATTGAAGAAATCCGCGAGATGCTCAAAGATACTATCACCAATAATCTATCAGTCATTTCCCTAAATGCACAATTATCACGGTCAATGGAAGATAATCGAAAAACAACAATCCTCGATACCATCACAAAGATTGATGGCTTGCTTGACACACTCTCAGATAAATCCTTAACCTCTTGGAAGAGACACTATAAAGAATAATCACTCAGAGTCATTTACCATCCCACAATGTCCATTCTCAGCATCTAAATCTCTCTTACCTTTCTTCATGTTCTTTGTCCTTGACTGAATCAAATCATAAATTGAAGATTTCTATAGAAGCTCTAAACCAAGTCAAAACAATAGATAGGTCAAATGATATTAAATCAGCGAGAACACATGAGGTGAATAACTATCACCAACTATCATGATAGCAAATGAAAGTCCACATTTGATAGGATGGCTGCTAATCGAAATATGACTGAGGAGATTCATTTATGCGGGAAGTCGCAGTGATCGGTATTGGGCAAACAGCGGTTGGTAAACTACCAGATCAAAGTTTACGCGATCTAGCAGTACAGGCGCTCAACGACGCTGTACAAGACGCTGAATTAGAGCAAAAACCGAACGCGTTGTTTGTGGCGAACATGCTTGCCTCTCGCTTAAACAATCAAGCTCATTTAGGGACATTAGTTGCAGATTCTATGGGATGGCGTGGCATTGAAGCAACAACTGTTGAGGCAGCATGTGCATCAGGCGGATCTGCATTTCAGGTTGGCGTACGCGCAGTGGCAAGCGGCATGGTCGATGTAGCGACAGTTTGCGGTGTTGAAAAAATGACAGACACAACCGTGAATCAGACGGTTAAGGCACTAGCAATGGCAGCTGATGCCGAGTTAGAAGGGATTCATGGTGTGACATTCGTTGGACTTAATGCAATGATTATGCGCCGTTATATGTATGAGTTTAATGTTCCACATGAGGCATTCGCCAATTTTAGTGTAAATGCCCATCAGAACGCCGTCAATAACCCGAATGCAATGTTCCGCAAAGAAATTGCTGCAGATGTCTATCATCACTCTCCAGTCATTTCTTCTCCGATTACCCGTCACGACAGTTCCCCAATATGTGATGGTGCAGCAGCAGTAATTTTATGTCCGCTAGACATGGTAAAAGACCTATCAACCCGTCAACCGATTCGGGTACTTGCCAGTGCAACAGCAACAGACAGCATCGCAACAGCAAATCGCCGTACCTTAGTTGAACTGGATGGGGCAAAACTCAGCGTGAACAAGGCATATCAGCAGGCGGGATTGTCTCCGGAAGATATTGATGTATTTGAACTACATGATGCCTTTACGATTATTGCCGCAATGAGCCTTGAAGCCTGTGGTTTTGCAGAACGTGGTAAAGGTACAGAACTCGCAGAAAACGGCGATATTTTTATCGATGGGAAAGTTCCAGTAAGTACAATGGGGGGGTTAAAAGGACGTGGGCATCCTGTCGGAGCAACAGGTATATATGAACTAGTCGATTTAATAACACAGCTACGTGGCGAAGCAGGACAAAATCAGGTAACAGGTGCTGAAATTGGTATGGCGCAAAATATCGGAGGAACAGGCGCGACAGTGGTCACTCATATTCTCGGAGTTTAAATACATGTAAACACGAAACAGGTTGGGGCGAAACCCATGCCAAAGAACGCCTATCCTTTCCATAAGAACAACACATTAGGTCAGAAGGGCAGGTAATACTCCAGCTTTAGCATTGATATTTTTAGC
>CAYGTY010000152.1:0-15266 GCA_964352825.1 uncultured Anaerolineaceae bacterium | reverse complement strand
CCCAACTGGCTTGATATGTGTCTGTCATGTTATGTCCTTTTTAACTCAATTAATTAGTCAGTAGAAACAGCTTGTGGCGCTGTCTGGCGCGGTTCATTCACCCAAAGAAGGAGCAGTAATCCACCGACGATACCGCATACCATTGCGACGGCAAACATTGTCTGAAAGCCAAAGGTGGTTGCAATCCATCCACCCAGAATTGGTCCTAAAAAGGTTACAGGGGCTAAGAGTGTATTGGTCAAACCGATGTAGGTGGGTTGGTCTTCTGGTACAGCGAATTCCAAAACGATATTCAAATTTGAGATATTGTCGCTGGCGATGGCTGTCCCCAGTAATATGAATACGGGGATGAGGTGGGTTGCTTCGGTTGCCACCAGCGCGAAGAATGCTGATAGCGCTAATGCAAAAGCGGATAGTGTTAGATTCAGCTTATGTCCTCTTCGGTCACTCAAACCACCCAATACCAATTGCATCACTGCTTGGCTACCAATTAAGATCGCCGTTAATGTGCCAACTTCCGCACCACTGAGGCTAAAACTTTCATTACCAAATACGATAAAGAAACCGACTGCCATTGTTGCTAGACGATTCACGGAGTACCCAATCATATAGCGACGATAATTATGATTTTCGCGGAGAATCGTTGGTAAACGTTTAAAGTAATGACGGGGCGGGATTTGTTCTTTGACGATGGGGCTTTCAGGTTCGCGATTGAGTGCAAGACCGACCCAAGAGATTGCCATTAAAATTGAGGCAATTAAAAATAACATCGCAAAATTGAGAGGATATTCTACTTGGTCAAGCGCAATACCGACGAAGAATGCACCAATAATGCCCATTAATGTACCTAATCCACCGCTCACACCAAAGAAGATACCGCGCCGATGGACAGGTAAGACCTTGCCAATCATAGTGAACCATGCAGGCGTGGCGACCCCAGCACCAAATGCACCCATCCCGATGAAAAAGAAGAACAATATTAGCGCAACGATAGGAGCATCCTGTGCAAAGAACAATAAACTCACACCAATGAGCAAATAGGGGACGCGCTCAAAGACTCCACCAATGAACATCACAAAGGGAAGTTTGCGTTTCATGCTCTCGGCATGGTTGGCGGCAAATAGCTGTGGCAGATAAAAGGCGATGCTGAATATAGCAGGGATAAGCCCAACAGCAATCTTAGAATCTGTTAGGCTATTGACCAGCAATGGCATAATCGTCTCGCGCGAAATTAAACTCATCGCCAGTGTAATGAATGAAATATCTATTAAGTTAACAGAGAAATTCCACGTTAAATTCTTCTGTACAAATGGGTCAACTTTCTGCGACAATTTAATTTATTCCTGTGAGCTTAAGACTGTGCGCTGGTGAATCAGGTAAATTCTGTGGTAGATGAATGGTTAAGTCCGACCCTGTTTGCTTCCATTCTAAATTCTGATCTTGCCCTAAAAGTTGGACAGTTGCAGAGTCGCTGGCGGTTAAGCCTTCTATGACAATTTCGCTTTCTGCTGGTGTTGTCATCAAAGTGGCATAAACTGCGCTATCTGTCTGCGTGAACCGAATATCGACACCTTGCGTTGTGCGACCTTCAGCCCGAACCCACGGACGTGTATCAAACATCGCTTCTCCATTGACTTTCAGCCAGCGTCCAAGTGTGCGTAGACGATTGGCTTGATTTTCTGGAATTGTGCCGTCTGCCATCGGTCCTATATTGAGCAGGAGGTTTCCGTTTTTGCTGACAATATCAACAAATAGATGGACGAGTTCATCAGCAGGGATTAATTGCTCATCACCTTCATTGAGGTTGTAGCCAAATGAATGACCAATACCGCGACAGGTCTCCCATTTTTCTGTTTGTATGTCCGGGAAGGAGGTATATTCTGGGGTGATGAAATCATAATGCGGACCTTTTGGATTTGGAACAACGCCATCAGGTACATGGTCACCACGACCTTGCGTGAAGCGGTCATTAATCACGCCATCTGGAACATGGTTATAGTAATATGCAAATAGCTCACCGAGGTCAGCACCTGAGGGATACCCAATATCATTCCACATCACAGCCGGCTGATATTTGTCGATTAATTCTTTCCAATGTGCGACTGAATATTCAACAAAATCGGGTTCTTCAACAATTGTTCCCCAAACATCAACCACATTTTCAATCCGTGTCGGGTTGAACGCCCAATCGAGACCCCCTGAATAATATAAGCCCATTCGCATCCCTTGTTGACGGACAGCTTGGGTGAGTTCACCCACCAAATCGCGTTGCGTATAGTAACTGGGTTTATTAGGGCAGGGCAAATCAGTATCCCATAAGGTAAAGCCATCATGGTGTTTAGTTGTTAGCACAACATAGCGTGCGCCAACTTCATTAAATAATTCTGCCCAGCTATCAGGATTCCATTGTTGGATAGCCTCATTAAACATGGGGGCAAAATCATCATATTCAAATTCTTTGCCATATGTTTTTTGATGATATTCAAAGGTTGGACCATCTTCAAATTTTAAGGAATTGAGATACCATTCGGCATAGGAGTTGCTACGAAACCATTCGCGCCAATTATTATTTGCGATAATCTCGGATAGGTCTCCGCCATGAGGTGCCCATGCAGGGACAGAATACAGCCCCCAGTGGATAAATATGCCAAGTTTGGCGTTCATATACCAGTCAGGATTGGTATGTGTTCTTACTGAATCGAGGGTGGGTTCAAAAGTCATTTTCGCCTACTTTCACTATGATGTTGTTAGATGTAATTCTTGCATTGTGCCTTCTGTTGTTACGACAATAAGGGATTGATGGGTGCGGTTGATATGGATTGTACTTACGTCTTCATCGACAAGGGTTTTCCAAGTTTTTCCATCATCATAAGACACCATTACACTGTCATCTGCTTGAATGATGAGATGATTCTGTGCGATAGATATGATCCCATTAATGGCATACTCTGTTTCATAAATAGAGTCCCATGAAACACCTAAATCACTAGATTTGAATAGCCCATTTGCTTCTGTACCTGCATAGAGTCCACCATCGTCGGAAATGGCGAGGCTTACAACGGCATCATCATCAAAGCTGGAGCGAATGCTATCCCATAATCGCCCACCGTTGATGCTTTTATAGATACCTGTACTTGTGCCTGCATAAATAGTATGGTCTTGTATGAAATTTGGGGAAATAACGAGATATAGAATGTTGTGGTCAAATAACCCGAAGTTAAAGGCTTGCCAGCTTCGACCTCCATCTACTGACCGAAACATCCCATCTTCATATGTCCCCGCGAACACGATTTTGTCTACAGTAAAGTTAGGAGAAAATATGACACTGGTCACCATTGGCGGGGGATTGCGAAATTGATGCACAATCCAATTCTGACCCCCATCTTGTGACATAACAATACCGCCTTTTACCCCTGCAATAATCGTCTGGTCATTTGCAAAATCGGGAGATAGTTGAACAGTTAATGTCGGGACTTCGGTATCAGGCATCCAGGATTGATAAACATCCTGCCAGCTTTTTGCGCCATCTGTCGAGCGATAAAGCCCTGCATGACTGGCAAGAAAAATGGTGTTATCGAATGATGCAATGTCGTAAATTGTGCTGTGTATCGGTAGGATTATTTGAGCGTCAGGTATCATCATGGGTTAACTCTCATTTCAGGGTTTCTGTGCAAAATCATCACATCAATGGTTAAAGCCTGCGACGCGCCTGCAACCGCCCGTTGTATAGCTTCTTGCTGGACATGTGCGACATCAAAAATGCCTTCGTCAGTGATATTGACAAACTGTTGTTGTATCACATCGAATCCATCACAATTATCTTCGTATGGTAATTTTGCGAGAATCTCACTGGGGTTATAGCCAGCATTGCTTAATAATGTTCGGATGGGTGCTTCTACTGCTTTTGCGAGTATTTCGTAGGCGGCGCGTCCTTCAACTGTGTCTTGTTCTAGGGCTTTTGCTCTTAAAACTTTTTGGCAATTGAGCAAAGCTATTCCACCTCCGGGGATTACGCCACCAGCTATTGCACTCCGTAAAGACCGTACTGTACGCTCTGCCAGTGCTTTACGGAGGTCAATATCATTGCTGGTCACACCACCGATATGTACACTTGCAGACCCTCCATAGAGCCTACCAAGTCGTTTCAGTAGGCGACCTCTGTGGTCATCATCACTTGAATTGTCATAGGCAGTTCTGAGTATGGTGATGTGTTCGCGTAGACGATATGGATTACCATGCCCGCCTGCAAAGCCGAAATTATTTTCATCTGCCCAGACCCAACGCGCAGACCCAAAGTCTGACTCTTGCACATTATCCAATGTCTGACCTGCTGCTTTATGAATGATATTACCACCTACAAGCGCTGCAATATCTTGACGGGCTTGTATCAAATCATCTTGGACAAAACCATCAATCTTGACCACAACAACCTTAACTTGGTTTGCTACTTTTTCATTGAGGATTACCGACAATCCTAATTCTGAGATGCTGTTGACCACCAATAGCAAGGTCTTCATTTGTGAGCGTATCGCCAGTTGCATTAACCCGATGAGGTCTTTGGGTTGTTCGATATCAAGGTCTGTAACTAGGATGGAGGTATCATATAATTCGGCAAGGTGTCGCGAGTAACCGCGTAACATATCCTTCGATTGAACACCCCCTTTTATATATGTGCCTTCAACAAATTTATGTTCGATGCCACGTCCATTGCCTTTATGGATGTCAACTTGACCATATTGCCCGACTGTATCAAAAATATCACCGAGGGTATCAGCTAATTCGCGGTCATAACAAATAGAGTAGGCGATGGATTTGAGGCTTTCTAGGTCTGTGATTGTTTGGCGTTGTGACGTTAGCTCGGCATTGATGTGCTGTAATGCGCTTAATAGATGGTCACGTAATTGCATGGGATTTGCTCCTGCGGCAATATAGCGTAAACCTTCATTGTAGATGGTTTCGTAGAGGACGGCTGTTGTTGCTGTGCCGTCTCCCACTTGTTGATTGACTTGCCATAGAACTTGGCGGAGCAACATCACCCCGACATCTTCATGGGGATTCCCGACTTGTAAAATTCTACGGGCGATTGTTCCGCCATCATCCAGTCGTTCAATTTTATTATCTTGTATATGAACTAAATAACGCGAGAGCGGTCCAAGTGTTGGTTTGATTGCATTAACAATCTGTGTTATACCGCTTTGGATATCTTCATGTGTTTGGGGTTGGTTAATGATTTTTGGCGTTGGCATAATTCTATTCTAATAAGTTTTTAAATAATAAGGTAAGCATACCATATTTGAATTATGATGCCAATAATTCATGATGAATGATACTGAAAAGTGGCTATTTTATTGGTGCTTTAGTTTGAAATTACGATTAAATGCCGAAATGTTTAGGATTTAACTCTAGCATCATTTGGGTTTTCCTATGGTATGATGGGAAATAGTTTTTTCTTAATGTGGGATTCGTTCTAGGACTATTAATGCCAAATATCAAAGATGTTGCCAAAAAAGCAGGGGTTGCACCCATTACTGTATCACGTGTTATCAATAATTCTGGTTATGTGAGTGATGATGTACGTAACCGTGTTGAACAAGCGATTGATGAACTCAACTATATCCCGAATAAATTAGGACCCAGTATGCGGTCTAAGCGGTCTAACACGATTGGGCTGATTGTGACGGATATTACGAATCCATTTTGGACAACGGTTGTCCGCGGTGTTGAGGACGCAAGCTATCAGGCTGGGTATCATATCTTTTTATGTAACAGTGATGAATCTGTTGTAAAAGAGCAAGAGTATATTGAGTTGCTTCTTTCGAGACAGGTTGATGGTTTTCTGATTGCGCCAGCGGATACTGAATTTGGCACACTTGAACGCATCCGTAAACAAAAAAAGGCGATTGTCTTACTTGATCGTTATATTGCGGATAGTAGCATTGATATTGTGCGTGGGAATTCTGAAGACGGGGCTTATGTTTTAACGAAGCATCTGCTTGACCTCAATCATAAACACATCATTCTGTTAAATGGACCTGAATCTGTATCGACTGCTGTTGACCGTGCGCAAGGATACCGCCGTGCTATGAAAGAAGCGGGATTTGGTGATGATGCAATGAAAATTTTTTGGGGTGAATTTGCTCAAGAGTCAGGGTATCAGCAGACTTTAAGTGCTTTGCAATTAGACTCTCGTCCGACAGCAATTGTTGCCGCGAATAACTTCATTGCGATTGGCGCAACCCAAGCCCTTGATCGATTAGGCTTACAAATTCCAGACGATATGTCTTTAGTTGTCTTTGATGATTTACCTGAGAACATTAACCTCCGCCCGTTTTTTACATCAGTTACCCAACCTGCCTATGAAATGGGATTTTTGGCGGCAAATACGATTTTTGATTCCCTAAAAAGCAAAAAAACGATTGCACCCAAGCAAATCATTCTTCCCTTTGAGTTTCATATGCGAGTATCGAGTGGACCACCTCCCATAAGACCCTAATATACAGGGCTTTCGTGTATAAGTTGTTTTTTGACAAGCTCAATGTTATGCCTTTCTTGCTCATTTAAATGTGTTATATAAGCCTTTATGACACACAATATTGTGCAATGTCTTTAATATGCAAAAAAATATTTGACTTTTTTTTATTGGTTGGATATGATATGGAAAGCGTACCATATCATAATCTGGATATGCCAATGTCATGTCCCTATAAAATAGAGTATTTCAGGGACATGGGCATAAATATTTTAGGAATGTTATGTCTATTTGTAAAATATTATTAATTTAGAAAGGTACAAAATGAGTAAAAAAACACTTTCAAGACGTGATTTTTTAAAGGCAGTTGCTGCTAGTAGCGGTATGCTGGCTGTTGGTTTTGTCGGTGCAGAACGCGGTGTCGCATTTGCACAAGACGAAATCAACTTAACATTTGGCTTTACATGGGATGCTGCATTCCGCCCTGTCCAAGAAGAATTTAATGCAAACTTTTTAGCAGAACACCCCGGCATCACAATCGAAGCGAACTATAGTACATGGGCAGATCATAACAATACTGTTCCTGTATGGGCTGCTGCAGGTACACTCCCTGACATTATCTATGTTCATGGTAGTCGTGTAGCACCTTGGAGCGCTGAAGGTATCACCAGTTCAATTCAGTCATTTGTTGATGCAGACCCAGAATTTAATGTTGAAGGTATTTGGGAAGAAGCACTTCGTCTTTACCGCATTGATGGCGAACTGGTTGGTATTCCATATGACCACGGTCCGTTAATTCTTGGATACAACAAAGACATCTTCGATGCTGCTGGTATGGATTATCCTACTGCTGATTGGACAATGGATGATTTAAGAGAAGCTGCAATTGCTCTTACCGATGCTGATAATAGTATTTGGGGTTGGAGTGGTGAGCTTGACCTCGGCGCTGGTGGTGCTGGTGCATTCCTCGGTGGTTGGGGTGGTACAACCATGAATGAAGATGAAACTGCTATGACCCTTGATTCACCAGAAGCTAAAGAAGCTCTCAATTTCTGGTACACACTCATCCACGATGAAGGTGCTGGTCCAAATGCTTCTGATGCTGAATCCTTCGGTGGAGCAGATGGTCCTTGGATTCAAGGTTTATGTGCTATGGCTGTTGTCCCATCATGGGAAACACCCGGTTTAGCGCGTGATGCTTCCTTCGCTTGGGATGTTGAAGCATGGCCAGAAGGTCCAGTCAGACGTGAAACAGGTTCATTCGGTAGTGGTTTTAGTATTACAGGTAGTAGTGAAAACCGTGATGCTGCATGGAGCTATTTGCGTGAATATCTCTCAAAAGAAGGTATGGAAACGGTTTGGGGTGTCACAGGACGTGGTTCACCAGCTCGTGAAGATGCTTATCCATCATGGATGGAATCTGAAGAAGCACCCGATAACGCAGGTGCATATTTGGACGCATTGAAAGATTACGCTGTCACAGGTGGTCCATTCCAAACACTAGCCGCTCCAGAAGTACTCGATGTTATCAATCGTCAAGCAGAACTCATGCGTTTGGGCGATGCTTCGGTTGATGAAGCCGTTGCAACAATTATGGAAGAAGCACAAGCAGCCTTGGATGCACTCTAAGCATAGATTTTGTTTTAAATCTGGGTGTCAGCTTCGGTTGGCATCCAGTTTCATTTACTGTGCTTAATTATCGTATATGAGTTTCAAGGAGCTTGTTAAATGCAGTTACCTTTTATGAGTGGCAAGCCTCTAAGTCGTGCCCGTCGTGAAGAATTAATATTTTATCTATTTGTAACCCCTTGGTTGATTGGTCTGATATTCTTTTGGGGTGGACCAATTCTCGCGGCATTTGGTCTTAGCTTCACCGATTGGTCAGGCGTAAATATTAGTGAAATAGAAATTATTGGTCTTGGAAATTATTCAACCATGTTTGCTGATGACTTATTTTGGCAATCCGTTGGTAATACAGTGTTTTATGCTTTCGGGTCGGTTGTTTTCGGGACACTTTTTGCACTCTTTCTTGCTATATTGCTCAATCAAAAAATACCGGGACTTGCTATTTTTAGGTCCATTTTTTATTTACCGTCCGTTACTGCTGGTGTAGCGGTTGCTTTAGTTTGGATTTGGATTCTTAACCCAAGAGTTGGCTTGATGAATTACGGTCTTAGCTTGCTTGGCATAGAGGGTCCGAGGTGGTTACAGAGTTCTGACTGGGTTTTGCCTGCATTGATTATCATGAGTCTATTCCGTGTGGGTCCGAATATGATTATTCTGTTAGCTGGGCTACAGGGTATTCCCCAAAATTTATATGAAGCTGCTGAAATTGATGGCGCGGGTCGCGTAGCAAAGCTCTGGAATATTACGATCCCGATGTTATCACCAGCTTTATTTTTTGTGATAATTGTATCAACGGTTGGATCATTCCAAATTTTTACCGAGATTCGGATTATGACTGAGGGTGGTCCTGGGACTTCCTCGTTTGTTATGGTTTGGTACCTGTGGCAACAGGCGTTTGTATACTTGCGTATGGGTTATGCTTCTGCAGTTGCTTGGATTCTGTTCGTCGTTGTTATGCTGCTAGTTGGTTTCCAATTCTGGCTTGGCAGTCGCTGGGTATATTATGAAAGTTAAATATGATGACAACTATTAAAAGAAAACAACACACTCAAACTAACGATGATACACCTTGGTATCAAAGTATTACAGGTCAAGCAAAAGTCAATAAGATTGTTGTATTGGCAATATTGATTCCGATGAGTATTCTCTTTTTATTGCCTTTTTTCTGGATGTTGTCTACAGCAATGAAGACACGTCCACAGATATTTGTTTTCCCACCGACTTTCTTCCCAGACCCTATACATCCCGAGAACTTTGGCGATGCGTGGAATAACTTTTTGCCTTTTAATACCTTCTTGTTGAACTCCATCAAGATTACCTTGAACAATGTGATCGGGAATCTTGTATCCTGTACTTTAGCGGCTTATGCTTTTGCACGGTTGCAAGCGCGTGGCAAGAAGATTGTTTTTGGTACTGTGGTCGCATTACTGGTTATGCCACAAGAGGTTTTGATTATTCCACAATACATCCTATTTACGCAGTTAGGTTGGAATAACACCCACTTACCCTTAATGGTTCCTGCTTGGTTTGGTTGGGCATTCTTCATCTTCTTGTTACGGCAGTTCTTTATGGGGATTCCCCAAGAATTGGTGGATGCTGCCCTCATTGATGGGGCGGGTCACTTTAGGATATTGATGCTTATATTTGTACCGCTATCGAAGCCTGCCTTGGCGACGGTTGCTATCTTCTCCTTCATAGGAAACTGGAACAACTTCTTGGGTCCATTGATTTACTTACGGAGTGAGAGTTTACATACCTTGCCTCTTGGTATGCAAGCCTTTCAGGGCTACTACGGTAACACAGATTGGCAATATATGATGGCAATTGCAACGATTGCACTGATACCTGTACTTGTTATTTTCTTCTTTGGTCAAAAATTATTTGTCCAAGGGATTGCACTCTCAGGTGTAAAACGATAAGCACAGTAAATATGATTTTTAAGCCAAGTTAATAACAACATGATGGGTATGATATGAAGTCGTACTCATCTTGTTTCTTATTATTTGACCGCTCCATATAGCCCAGCAATATCGTGAATTTGTCCTAGTTCGTGCGCGATGACATCTCACTGGGATTGATACATCAAGAAATGGACTCAATTTATTATGAATAGAATTTTGAAATTTTTTGTAAAGACGATTTTTTGTTTTTTTGTTATGTGTCTATTTTATACACCACCCGTTTTTGCCCAAAATCCCCCAAGCCAGATTGAACCCTTTGCCAATGTGAGTAAACAAGCGGGTATCACAGCCAAGCATGGTGGTGATTGGCAACTGTTTGAAAGAGGCTTCGATGCGGGCTATTTGGGTGTGGGGCAAGCGTGGGGCGACTATGATAATGATGGTTGGCAAGATTTATATGTGACAGGCAATAAATACCCCAACGTTCTCTACCATAATAATCAAGATGGTACGTTTAGTGTCTCGCCATACTCCGAGAGTGTGAGCCTGCCTGATGTGCTGACAGGTGGTACGATTTGGGCAGATTATGATAATGATGGTTGGCAAGATTTATATGTTGTGAACTTCGGCGCGAACACCTTGTTTCATAATAATCAGGGTAAGGGGTTTGTCGATGTTACTGACGTTGCAGGTGTGGGTGATACGGGCAAAGGAACATCTGCTAGTTGGGCGGATTATGATGATGATGGTGATTTAGATTTGTATGTTGCCAATTGGTCATGCTTCCCTGAATGTAGCCTTGAACCCGGTCCTGAAGAAAATGTCCTAGCAAGAGATACTTTATATCGAAATAACGGCGATGGGACATTTACCGATGTCACCTTTGTTTTTGATAGTGAACGATTACTAGGCTCGGCATTTATCGCTGGTTTTGTTGATTATGACAACGATGGCGATAATGATATTTACATCATTAATGACATGTTCAAAAACCCGATTGGTAATGTGCTATGGCGCAATGATGGTGCTGGCTGTGATGAGTGGTGTTGGGTTGAGATAACAAAAGATGCAGGTGCAAATATCTATAGTCATGGTATGGGTTTAGCTATTGGTGACTATGATAATGACTTGGATTTGGATTTCTATTTTACGGATATTGTTAATCGTTTTATGTTGCTCCAAAACCAAGCAGACGGCACATTTATAGAAAGCTCTCGTGATGCAGGGATTGGGATTGGACCGAGTAGTGCTGTGGGTTGGGCGGCTGATTTCTTTGATTATAACAATGATGGATGGCTCGATTTATTTGTTGCGACGACAGAGTTTATCCAATATGATGCCTATACTGGACCGCTTGAAATGCTTGGTGAGTATCATGATTTCCTATTCCGTAATAAACATGATGGAACATTTGTAGAATCCACACCGCAGAGCTTTCATGATAATCTTCACCCAACAATGGGATTTGCTTTTGCAGATTATGATAATGATGGTCGGCTCGACTTTGTTGTAAGCCATTGGGATCAAGGTTATACATTGTTCCGTAATACAGGGGCTGATGGCGGGAAAAATAATTGGCTGAGATTACGTTTGACAGGTGGTGGAAATATTAACCGCAACGCAATCGGTGCAAAGGCATATATCACCGATAACACAGGTCATACACAAATGCGCGAAGTACTTGCTGGGTCTAGTTTGGGCGCAGGTAATGAATTGATATTACATTTTGGGCTCGGTAAAGCTAGCACAGTTGATATTCGTATTGTATGGTCAGACCAAACCGAAATGATCATCAGCGATGTCAGCAGTAATCAACTCTTGGATATTCAGTATGAAGAAAATCCACCCATTGGCGGGTAGGCTTTTATAATTCAGCGAATTTTAAACAAACGGGTGTTGGACAATCAGTGACGACACCTGTTTCGATTAAGTGACCTGTATCCGCATCAACTTCAAAAACAACGATATTGTCGCTATCTTGGTTGGCGACCAGTACATACTTGCCACTGGGGTCTATTGCAAAATTTCGCGGTGTTTGCCCCTTTGATGATTGATGTCCGACCAACGTCAATAATCCTGTGTCACTATCAATCGCATAAATTGCCAAACTGTCATGTCCACGATTACCAACATACAGGTATTTCCCTGATGGTGTGACATGAATATCTGAACAATGGCTCTCTCCATCAAAATCATCAGGGAGGGCTGATAGTTTTTGGATAACTTCTAGTGTGCCAGAAGTACTATCAAATTTGAGAGCTAAGACTGATGCGCTGAGTTCAAGGGTGGCATAAACGTATTGTCCATTAGGATGAAAAACAGTATGGCGCGGTCCACTCCCTGCATCAACTTTGATAGCAGGTGGGTCATGTGGAATTAATTTGCCAGCTTCTAAATCCAGTTGATAAACAAATATCTTATCTAAACCGAGGTCATTCACCAGTGCATAGCGATTGCTTGGGTCAATCCGCACACAATGTGAGCGTGACATATCTTGGCGATGGGGGACAGTGCCTTCGGGTATTTCTGTGATTTCATGTGCATCATTAGCAGGCGATAAGCTCCCATCTGCATTAATCGGGAACATGGCTAATCCCTTGCGGTCTCCATAATTGGTCAGGAGAACATAGCGATTGGTTTTATCGATGGTGTTGTAAGCGGCGGTATTGCCCAAAGTCGATTGTTTATTTAAATAGGTCAATGCGCCTGTGGTTGGGTCGATTGCAAAGGCTGTGATTGTGCCTTCATGCCATTCTGGAACTTCACTATTGGCATATAGATATTTATTTTGTGGGTCTATAGACAGGAAGGAGGGGTTATCAATGCCAAACATCTCACCGATGCGGTTTAGTTCACCTGTGCTTGGGTCAAACTCGAATATATAGATACCTTCGCCATTGGTCGACAGTAGGTAATCGGCTGGTCGTGTGTATGTGCCTACATATAAAAGAATTTTACCCATGATGATTTTCCCTTAAAAGAATTGTCTAATAAAGCATATTCGCAGACCCAAGTATAAAATGAATCTGCGAATATGAGATTGTGCCATCTATTTTTTATTCTACGCTGGAATATTTTCGAGGCGTGTTAACCAGTAATCGACATCGAAGTTTTCATCACCTGTGATGTAACGCCATTGTTTAATGCGGTTTACAACTTCCAAACGTCCCGATGCAGCCTCAAACCAAGGCTCACCTTTGCTCAAGATGGTTTGAATATCACCTTCTTTAGCTTTACCTGCAAAGATTTCACGATGGGCTTTATAGCTGTCATCTAAATCATCGGTGTTCCATAAGCGCAATTGACGCTCGGTTGGGTTCAAGCGGACTTTGAACATATAGCGACGTTGGTCTGTCTTGTTTTGCCGTCCACAGTGCCAGATACCATGATGTAAGACGAGGATTGACCCTGCTTTACAAACCATAGAAATTTGACCTAGCATATTTTGATAACCAGCAATATCCATTTCGTTTACACGACGATATTGGCTACCTGGGAGAAGCAATGTCCCACCCATTTCTAAAGAAATATCGTGTGGGAAATACATGATTTGAATATCAAAAGCTGTACGGGTATCAATAATTGAATCTGCGTGCATCCCTTGCGCTTTACCTTGATTGGGTTCACGTACATGGATTGCATCATGGTCAAACAAGGGATCTGCGCCGACGAGGCTATGGATAATCCCTTGGATTTCTGGCATATCAATTAAATCACG
Organism: uncultured Anaerolineaceae bacterium; assembly: GCA_964352825.1. Classification (GTDB taxonomy): domain Bacteria; phylum Chloroflexota; class Anaerolineae; order Aggregatilineales; family Phototrophicaceae; genus UBA6055. The sequence goes on along the minus strand of CAYGTY010000152.1, from coordinate 1,552 downwards.
AATTGAGTTGCCATGATAACATTTGGATAGGGGTGTGCCAGCAGGTGCGCCTTCGATTGCGTTATTATCAATATCGCGCATGACGGCTTGATTGATTTCATCAGGAACAAGCTCATCAAATCTCAGAAAACCACGCGCCACAAATTCTGCCATTTGATGTGAGTTCAGCAAATATTTTCTATCGAGTGCTTGTGTTGCCATAATTAAATTTCCTCCAATTTTTCAAAAACAAAACCATACTTCATAAATGATGTTGAATATTCTTCACCGGGATAGGGTGGAATCAAGGTCGGGAATTGAATCACTCGCCAACCATCAAGAAGCGCATCTAAACCTGTTGCATAAGGGGGTTCATAACTATCTCCTGTGGTGTAGCTATTTTTACCCGTACCATCGTATTCTGACCATCCCATGACACCACTATCTAGCGCCGATGTGTGAAGATAAAGTACAAGAACTTTTTGTCTGAGATTGTTTGACATGTTTCCTCTTTATTATAATTGATTCGTTAATAATTTTAGACATTCTTTTTTATCAGAGCTTAGTTTCTCATCTGTTTTTTATCGTGTGTATACCCCCTAAACTACAAATACTAAGCTGGCATATTTTCAAGACGGGTCAACCAATAATGAACATCAAAATTGTCATCCCCTGTCAGAAAACGCCATAGCTTAATCCGATTAATGATCTCTAGCCGTGCCGCGCCCGCCTCGAACCAAGGTTCACGCTCGGCGAGAATCGTCTGAATTTCACCTTCAACATGTTTACCTGCATGGATTTCTTGAGGTGCATCATAATCTTCTGGTAAGTCATCCATATTCCATAAACGCAATTGACGTACCGTGGGGTTTAGGCGCACTTTGAACATATAACGGCGTTGGTCTGTTTTGTTTTGTCGTCCACAGTGCCATATCCCATGATGCAAGACGAGTATTGACCCTGCTTTACAGACCATCGAAATTTGTCCGCGCAGATTTTGATAGGCGGCAACATCTTGTGTATTAACGCGACGATAATGACTCCCCGGTAGTAGCAATGTCCCGCCCATTTCAAGCGGAATATCATGTGGAAAGTACATAATTTGAATATCGAAGTGGGTACGGGTATCGATAATCGAATCGGCGTGTAAACCTTGTGCCTTACCTTGATTCGGCTCACGGACATGAATCGCGTCATGATCAAAGCGAGGGTTTGCACCAACTAAGCTATGGATAATGCCTTGAATTTCTGGCATATCGAGTAAAGTGCGGATGGTACTGCCATGATAGCATTCCGATAGGGGTGTACCAGCAGGCGCGCCTTGTATACCGCCTTCATCAATTTCTTTCATGACTGCTTGATTGAGTTCATCAGGAACAAGCTCATCAAATCTCAGAAATCCACGAGCTACAAATTGTGCCATCTGCTGGGAATTGAGTAAATATTTCTTATCGATGGTTTGCACAGGCATTAAATATCCTCCCATTTTTCACATACAAAATAATTTTTCATATACGATATATTAATTATAACCTTGTCTATATATAAAAAGCCAACATTCATATCGCCTAGT
>CAYGTY010000151.1:0-15417 GCA_964352825.1 uncultured Anaerolineaceae bacterium | reverse complement strand
CTTTTAAATGCGGAAAACGCGGAGCAGATGCGCATTATTTGTTTGCTCTTTGATGATACGATACGCACCCATCTGAAGTCTGTCGCCAATACAGCAATGGAACAATCCAATGATCTTAGTCAGCGTGCGCTTCTCAAGCGAAAGTTAGATTTATTGGCGCAGGTCGAAGCTGATAAACCACTTGTACGGATTGCATTGGATATGAGCAGTGAAGCTGAGATACGCCAGTTATTATCGAAAGTCCCTGTTGATGGTTTAGCAACCCGCATCAAAACAGATATTGAAGCAGAAATTGCCCTTGAGAGTGATGAGAGTATACTTGGGCAGTTACGTGAACGACGCAACTGGCTTGCTCAAATTGAGTCTAACCCCAACGCTGCTCCAAGCAATGATGATAGCACAGCCCAAAATCAGCAGTTATTAGGAGAATTTGTCGAAGCGATTACCAAAAATCAGAGTGCTGGATTTGTTGCGCGCTTGAGTGAACATGGTGTTGAGGCACTAGGTAAGACCATCGATGCTAACTTGGCAGTTGCGAGTGATGAACATAAAGAAGCCTTGATGCAAATCAAGGGGATTTTTGCAGACCTCGTCGCTGCGAAGCCGCTAAATGATGGGTTATTAGCGTTTTTATCGGCTGATACAGATGAGGCGGCACGGCGCGTTTTGACCGAAAACGTGAGTTTATTACTGACGGACAAAGCATGGGAAGAGTTACAATCTTTCAATAGCGAAGACCCAGAGACAAAAGCCATTATTGAGCGTCGACGTGAGATTTGGCAACAGGTAAAAAGAAGTACCCCCAGTTCAAGTTCAGCAAGTAATACATTTGATAATTCAGCTAATTCGTTTGCGAGTAATACAGGTCCTTCAAGCTCAAGCCCAAGTTCCAGTGGTGAGGAAGATTTGTTGCAACAGGTTTATGACATGATTGATGAAGCAGTCAATTTGACATTAGCTGCATATCAATCATACCGCAAAGCAAAGTCACCACGGACTCAAGAAGCTCTGGATTTATTAAATAAGCTCAATGATTTGGTGGATAGCAAATAATCGCTGATATAGACATATTACCCAAATATAGGGTATCTGATTTGTTGATTATATGGAACTTTTATCAATCGTTTGACACATCTACGAAGATAGGTTAACCTGTTCTCGTAATTAAAAACGCGCTAAGGAATTATTAATGCAATTTTTTGCCACCACCATCTGTTGTTGTTGTCACACTATCAAAAGATAGTCGTGCGGTGGAACGTTCCTAGTTAACGAATAGCGTTAATCAGATAAAAACCAATTGCCCCGTCACGAGATGGGGCTTTTTTATTTCTAGTCAGGTATCAGGTGAAGACATGAATCAACACAATCTAATCAGTCAAACATGTTGTTGTTGTCAATGTTGTTGCTGTATCGTGCCAAAGAGGCAGGGTTATCCGATGCTGGCTGGGGGATGTTGTTGCTAGTCAGCTTACTTGTTCAAGATTTTTCAAGAACGCTTCGGATAATCCGAGGCGTTTTTTTATTTCCCAGCAAACACCGTATTGATGCGATTTACTCAAAATATCAGGAGACACCATGCTCGCAACAGCAACAAACATCGAAGCACTATCCCAACAATTGGAATCGGCGAGTCCACAAGATATTCTACGATGGGCAAGCGAGGCATATGGCGATAAGCTAGCTATTGTGACCAGCTTCCAAATTACGGGCATCGTCACATTGCATATGCTACAAGACATCGCCCCTAGCACTCCTGTTCTGACACTTGATACAGGCTTCCTCTTCCCCGAAACACACGACTTAATCGACACTCTAGAAGACCAATTTAAGCTCAACCTGACACGGGTTAAGGCACGGCAAACTCCCAAACAGCAAGCGCGTGATTATGGGGATAGGTTGTGGGAACGTAACCCTGACCGTTGCTGTCATATCCGCAAAACGATTCCTTTAAGTAATGCCCTAGAAGGCTATGATGCTTGGATAACAGGATTGCGTCGTGACCAATCAGCGAATCGTGCCAATACGCCGATTGTGAGTGTCGATAAGCGCACCCGTTTAATCAAAGTTGCGCCCTTTGCCAATTGGACAGAAGACATGCTGTGGACATATATCCACGCCTATGAATTGCCTTATAACACATTACATGATGTGGGCTATCCCAGTATCGGATGCTGGTCATGCACAAAAGCCATCGGTGAAGATGACGATGTGCGGAGTGGTCGCTGGTCGAATAATAGCAAGACCGAATGTGGGATTCATGTTGAACTCGTCAAAGAGGGAAGCCATGCCTAATATGGGGTATCCGATTTTACTGAATCTGCAAGATAAGCAAGTTATTGTTGTGGGCGGTGGGGCTGTAGCAACACGCAAGGTTCGTCGTCTATTAGAATCTGAGGCGCGTGTCTTAGTCATCAGTCCAGATATTAGTCCAACTTTGCAAACATGGGTTGATGCTAAGCAAATTGAATGGGTCGAAGCAGTCTACCAGCGTGACATGCTCAATACCTATATGCCATTACTGGTGATTGCAACAACCGATAATGCACGCGTGAATCAGACCGTTGCTCAAGATGCTCACAGAATCCGCGCATGGGTCAATATTGTGGATGGCAATAGTGACGAGAGTGATTTTAGCAACATGGCAATCATTGACCGTCCACCAATTACGATTGCGCTCAGTACAAACGGAGCATCCCCTGCTTTGGTCGGTCACATCAAGGCGCATATTAACGAGGTTATCGGTGATGAGTACGCCATTCTCGCGCAGTGGTTAGGTGATATTCGTCCAACAATTACATCAGAGCTTGATGGTCAATCCAATCGACTTGACCTTTATCAAGAGATTTTGGAATCGAATATATTAGCGTTATTGCGTCAGAGTCGGCAAGATGAAGCGCAACAAGCCTTCCGCAAAATCATCGCTGAGAGGACACCGCAATGAGTCAAATCGCCTTGATTTTAGCAGGACATGGCTCGCATATTAGCCCGAATACGGCTGGAGTTGTGTGGGGATATGTTGACCGTTTGCGCCAGTGGGGAGTCGCGAATGAAGTTACCGCCTGCTTCTGGAAGGAAGTCCCTGCATTTAGCCATGTGCTAGATACGATTCAAGCAGATACAGTTGTTATTGTGCCTGTCTTTACTGCTCAAGGTTACTTCACCCAGACCGTTATTCCAACTGAGATGGGATTAGATGGGGCAATTACCAACAAAAACGGTAAGACCATTTATTACACGCCGACAATTGGTGAACACCCCTATTTAGAAACAATTGTGCAAGAACGTGTCGCTGATACCTTATCGACTTATCAATTAGACACGCAAGATACCGCAGTTGCCATTATCGGACATGGCACACGACGCAATAACCGCAGTCAGGATGCAACCCGACATCAAGCCAATCAGGTTCGCCAACAAAACATCGTTGCAGAGGTCGTTGATGTATACCTCGATGATGAACCCGATATTCTGAGTTTGTATGAATCAACACAAGCCAAAAACGTGATTGCTGTGCCCTTCTTTTTAGCAGAGGGCTCACACGTTACGATTGATGTTCCTGAAGCATTGGGGATTCAATATGGGGATGTTCCTGATGAGGTTCATGGGCGCAATGTTTATTATACTGCACCTGTCGGAACAGATGATGCAATCTGCCGTGTGATTCTGGAACTGGCACGCAATACGGGTTTACCTTTCCCTATTCATAATACATCTTCAAATAGTATAGGGGTAGAACTCAGATCCACCCCTACGGAGTCTAAAGAGTCACAAATCCATGTTTGGAGTGGTTTTCCTATATTTGGACGTGACAGATTCAGACAAGAATTAGAGCAAGAAGAGCATTTGCAATTTGGTCAGGTGATGGTCACAGATTCCAAAGTATGGCATACAGACGATTCGATTGACACCCCTTCACTATCATCACCTGAGGCGTTACGGAGTTTCATCCGTGAGACTCCTTTTCGTCCCTTACCGACATCGGATGATTTACCGACTGGCTGGCATGTCGATGTGCAATCTGCTGATGAAGCCTATGCAGTTCTAGAAACAATCTACCCCACACTGATAAGCGACTGGGCGAATCAGAAAAACAATAGCTTTATCACTGAATCTCTACACGATATTGGCACACGCCAGACAGGGATGTTTGAAGATATTCATTTACTGGATGTTGTTGTTATCCAAAATACTGTCGAAGCGGTCTGTGGGCGATGTATCCGCCAGCCATCATGGCTGACCGAGCAAGTTTCGGACAATACAGACTTACCTTGTAAAACACCGTGTAACGTATGGCTTTCGACAGCAAAGAAAATGGGAGATGCAACATCATGAGTATCGGTAAAGTTTACCTAATTGGAGCAGGACCGGGCGACCCTGACCTCATCACCCGAAAGGGACTCCGCCACATCCAAAGCGCAGATGTGATTATCTATGACCGTCTAATTCCAGTGGAATTATTAGACGAAGCACGACCTGATGCAGAGTTAATCGACGCAGGTAAAAAACCACAAAAACATCGCTTATCGCAAGATAGCATCAATGACACAATTTTAGACCGTGCTTTAAAAGGTAATAAAGTCGTGAGACTAAAGGGCGGTGACCCACTGGTATTTGGGCGCGGGAGTGAAGAAGCCCTCGCTTGCCATAGTTATGGTATCTACTTTGAAATTGTCCCTGGGATTTCAAGTTCGTACGCTGTACCTGCTTATGCTGGGATTCCACTCACCCATCGGAATGTCAGCAGTTCATTCACCGTGATTACAGGACATGAAGACCCAAGCAAACCTGAAACCAGTATCAATTACTCAGCCCTCGCCAAAATTGGGGGGACAATCGTTATCCTCATGGGAGTGAAGAACTTATCCCGTATCACAGACCAACTCATCGTATATGGCATCGACCCCAAAACACCATCCGCCACAATTGAATGGGGGACAAGCCAACATCAACGGACATTTATCGGTACTGTCGAAACAATTGCCACAGTCGCACAGGACAATCATGTCCAGCCCCCTGCTATCACAGTCATCGGCGATGTGGTCAATTTGCGTGAGGAGGGTGTGCAGTGGTTTGATTTGCTCCCAGCGGATGTGGTGATACCGCGTTAAAGCTAATGTAATCGTCAGGAAGAGGCATGCATCTTCCCTACAAAAGGTAAATTTAAAGATTATCAAAATAGAGAGGCAATACAATGGCAACATGGAAAGACTTATTGAGCGACAAAATACCAGTTGATGTAGGATTTGAGATTGATACTTTTGAAGGACAAATCGGACTTCGCAAGCAAGATAAACTCGATGAAAAGGTATTTGCAGAATCGCGTTTGCGGAAAGGCGCGTATGGTCAACGCTATGATAATGGTCAACGGCATGATGGCATACGGACGCGTGAATTAAACTTCCCATCAGGTGACCTCGTAAAAGGACCTGATACGATTTGGGATGCCCCAGGGATGCAACGAATTAAAATCCCCTATGGTGGGATGACCGTTGAACAACTAGAAGTATTATCCGAACTAGCAGATGAATACTCTGATGGAATTTTGCATATCACCACCCGTCAAGACATTCAATTGCACTATGTTCATATTGACGACACCCCTGATTTGATGCGTCGGTTGGCGGCTGTTGGGATTACAACTCAAGAGGCTTGCGGTAACTCTGTGCGGAACATCACAGCTTGTACACTGGCGGGTGTCTGCCATGATGAAACCTTTGATGTTAGCCCCTATGCAGATGCAATGACACAATTCTTGCTCGGTCATGATGATGTACAAGATTTTGGGCGTAAATTCAAAGTTGCTTTTTCAGGCTGTGCAGGTCACGCTTGCGGATTGGTCAAAATGCACGACCTCGGCTTACTCGCACAAACACAAGAAGTTGATGGCGAAACAGTACGTGGATTTATGGTTTTTATTGGAGGTGGTCTAGGGACTGTTCCACAACAAGCCAAAGTCTTAGCCGATTTTGTCAGTGAAGACAAACTGCTCCCTCTCACACAAGCTGTTGCCCGTGTATTTGCCCGTCTTGGTGAAAAACAGAATCGTAATCGCGCTCGTCTGAAGTTCCTTGTCAGCAAACTCGGTATCGAAGAATTCCGCCGTCTCGTACAAGAAGAATTAGAAGTTGTGCCACCTGATGTGCGTCACACAGCTTATTTGGAAGACTTAAAAGACTTCACTTATGAACCTGCCAAAGCAGGTATGGCATTAAATGGAACACCTATCCCTGATGGTTTTGATGATTGGTATCGCACCAGTAATTACCCACAAGTCCAGACAGGTTACAGCACCATCACACTCAATGTTCCTTTAGGCGATTTTACCGCACGACAAGGCTTCCAACTGGCAGATATTGCACGTCGCTATGTCGGTGATAATATCCGTCTCTCAGTTGAGCAGAATATCGTGTTACGTTGGGTCGCTGATGCAGATTTACCTGCTATTTATCGTGAATTGCATAGTATCGGTTTAGGCGATTCAGGTGCAGGCACAATTATTGATATTACAACTTGCCCTGGAACAGATACATGTAAGTTGGGGATTGCCAGTTCACGCGGTCTAACCAGTGAATTACGCACCCGTCTGGTTGAAAAAATTAACTTACTCCCTGATGCCGTTCGCGAACTGAAAATCAAAGTCAGTGGTTGCTTTAACTCCTGTGGTCAACATCATGTTGCCGATATTGGTTTCTTTGGTAATAGTCGTCGGTCTGGTAATCATAAGATGCCCCACTTCCAAGTAGTCTTGGGTGGACAATGGCATGAAAACGCGGGCAGTTATGGATTAGCCGTCGGGGCTGTTCCTGCCAAACGTGTCCCTGATGTTCTCGAAGCTCTGACCAATCGTTATGTAGCTGAACGCGCCGACGATGAGAACTTCCAAGTGTGGGTCAAAAACTTAGGACGCAAAGAAATTAAAGCAATGTTGCAACCCTTTATGCAACTCCATAGCTTTGAAGAAAAACCTGAATTCTTCAGTGATTGGGGTGATTCACGCGTTTACACGATTGATGATATCGGGATTGGTGAATGTGCCGGTGAGGTAGTATCCCTGTTTGCGATGGAAATTTCACGAGCAGAATCCACCCACTTTGAAGCACTGCTCGCACTCGATGAAGGCGATTATGCACGGGCTGATGAAAATGCGTATAAAGCAATGATTTTGGCGGCACGCGCATTAGTACGGATTAAATTCCTCGATGTAGGTGATGATTACGATAATATCGTCAATGAGTTCCGCACCCGTTTTTATGATACCCAATTGGTGTTTGACCGCTTTGCAAAAGGCAAATTCGCCCGTTATCTATTTACTCGTCACGATAATATGCCAACAACAGTTAGTGAAGACCATGCCCATAACATCATCGACGAAGCACAACTATTTATCGAAAACATTCACTCGGCTGAACAACGCATCAATGGTGTGATTGTCAGTTAATTTTTAAAAATTTCACATGTCCTGTAGGTAAGAGGCATGCCTCTTCCCTACGAACGAATAATATAATACAAAGGGAAACCAAAACTATGACAACTGTACCGAAGCGACTCGCAATAAAATTTAACTTAAAACAAAATCCAAGCACCCAAGCCAAAGATATTGTGCCTGTATTCCAACGCTGGATACAAGACCATAGTGTTGGGGGTATGTTAATTGATGTGATTGATTACAAACATGTCACAGATGGTCCGGGGGTTATCCTGATTGCCGATGAAGGGGACTATGGATATGACTTTGCAGATGGGCGGGTAGGTTTACAATATCTTCGTAAACGATTTTTACCTGATAGCTTAGCTGAAACCATTCAACTCGTATTCCGTTTGGCATTCAAGGCTGCCCAACAATTAGAAGCAGAAGGATTAGCAGGTATCGAATTTGACTATGCCTCAGCCAAAATCAGTTTCTTAGACCGCCGCTTATATCGTAATAGTGATGAAGCATTTGAACAGGTCAAAGCCGAGTTAGGGGCTATTTTATCGGAGTTATATGGAGAAGATGTTAGCTTATCCCAACATTATGCTGACCCGCGTGATGTGTTTGCTGTTGCGTATCAGGTGGATGGTGTGATTAATTTGGATAAATTAGCGAGTCGGTTAGAGCAAGAAAAAAGCCCAATCTAATCAGGTTGTAAAAGGTGGGAATAGACTCTAATAAGTTTATTTCTACCCTCTACCTTTATTCGTTCTAACACGAGTAACAGCTACTATATACGAAACTGTCACAAGATTAATTGGCATTTTCAAGTATGGATGAAAAATTATTTCAGAAAACCTTCAGTCACAGATAGTAGTTCGGGGATTTTAAAGGGTTTAGCGATAAAGGCATCTGCCCCAGCCTCTTGCAAGCGTTCTATGGTATTTGCAATACTGGCAGCGGTAATCGCAATCACAGGGATGTGTTTAAGGTCATCATCATTTTTGATTATCGAAATCGCTTTAAAACCATCAACCTCTGGCAAAAGCAAATCCATAAAGACGATATCAAATTGAGTTTCTCGCATGAGTTCAATTCCATCTAGTGCGCGCTCAACGGAAACAACATCAATCTGGCGTGTTGCCAAAATTGATTTCATCAAGGCGGCTGTTTCTTTCTGGTCTTCAACCACAAGGGCTATTGGCATAAATGATTTTCCCGTATGTTATTACACCACTCAGTATAAAATTGCATATCACAGATTGCAAGTCACCTGTAAGACAAATTATATTATACCTATAATCTCGATTGATAATCATTGATAAATTAGGGAATGTGACAAATTCGGCTGGAATTCCAAGATAGTCGCACATAACTATTATCTGTCTATGAGTCGATATGTTCAAAGAGTCGCATGAGCTTGAGAGCAATTTGTAAGTTCATACGGATGAGAGGCGATGATAAATCAACATCACAGATTTCTCGGATGCGCGTCAGACGATAATTGAGGGTACTACGATGAATATGCAAAACATCGGCTGTCTGAACACTATTCCCACCTTCATCCAAATAGGTTTCTAAGGTATTGAAAAGGTCGGCTTGTTTTTCGTCTAATAATTGACGTAAGACAGGCACATGTGGGTTATTGTATAAACTCTCAATCCCAGCATGGAAGAGGGTATGAATATAGCCAAGACCTGTAAAATATTGGATGGATTCCTGTTGACCTAAACGGCGTGTAATATCTAATACCTCGATACATTGTTGATGAGCGCGTCCAACATTTGACGCGTCCTTATACGTCAGGCTGATACCTATACGGGCTTGGTTATCTCTATCGATTAGGCGGTTGATGAGTAACTCTGCTAGTGTGTTTATATCTTGGTTGGCTTGTGCAAGAATGACAACCTGCCCAGCAAACTGACCAGCCACAGCTTGTGTTTCTGTCTGAGTCAGAACTTGGTTAATGGTGCGATAGATACGAGCAACATAACGCGGTTGACTGTTATTTGATTCCACAGCAAGCATCATATACGGTAGGCGCAAATCAACCCCATAACGCAAGGATTGGTCAGTGAGGATCGTCTCGCGGTTGGCATCCCCTTCTATCAACTGAGACATGAGGCTACCTTTGAGCGAGGCTTCGGCTGTTTGCACAGATTCTTGATAGAGCATTAAAAGTGCAGCAACGGTTGCTCCGACTTCAATCGCCATCATATCAATCTGCGATAAACCATGCACATCGGCAATAATCCACATGTAACCATAGATTTCACCATGTACAACAATCGGTGCAAGCAAGCGTTCCATCTCTAAGCCAACATCTTCTATAATCGGCAGGTAGACAGGGCGTAGAGTTTCACGGATTTTTGGTAAAAATTCATCTTCCAAGGCTTCAATCAATAGTGGGTTTGTGCGTCCGTGCAGAATCGTATAACGGCGTGCAGAATCAACCTCGGCAATATTCTTATTGGCGATGGCTTCAAACCGTTCATTTTCGATACTGATAGAATGCCCCATTAAATCAGCCAGCATCTCTGCCAATTCCCAAAATCCCCCGCCCTCTAATACCAAGCGAGAGAGTCGTTGTTGAATCGATAAGGCACGGCTGACATTATCTAGGTTTTCCTCAGAGATGCGCTCGTTGACTGTTTTTGCAATATCAACAAACCGTTCTTCATAAGGGATTTCAATTAATGGGAAATCTAATTCATCACCCAATTGACGGAGATAGGATGGAATTTCTTCAAGCAATTTACCAACGGTAATCACAAGCCCAACAATCCCTTTTTCAGCCAGTTCTCGAATAAATTCACATTGTTTTTCAGGGGTATCGGGCATATTGAAGATCGTTGTTAAAATAAGCTCGCCCCCGTTCAACCACATTGCCCCGTCAGGAACACCAACTGTGTGTACCCAACGAATCGTATTTTGTAAGCCATTGCGCCCAGCAACAACTTGTGCTGTTTTTAGAATTGGTAAATCAAGTGCTTCCGCAACTGTCAACATGGGTTTCTATCTTTATCAATTGATATGTATCTTGGTGAGTATAGAATTGGATGTAGAAAAGTGCAAAGAGGAATTGCTATTAATATGGTGGAAGGGACTATTTAGGAATACCCATCTCTTGCATGAAACCCCAGACCTGTTCGTGCATATATTTTAATTCATCGAGGAGTGCATACCCAAAATTATTGATTTCTTGGACGGCTTCGCGATAAGGACCACTCAGCACACCACTGGCATCCATCAACAACACTTCACTATATCCAATAATCACAGTTATAGGACTGAGTGCATCATGATTGAGGTAACTTCTTAATTCTTGAACAGGTACAGATTGCATTTGCATATAAGTATCAACGAACTGAAACGCCCGCCGATGAATCGTTTTTATATGCGTTTTTTGGTCTTTGTTCAATCCGCTACTATGATCAAGAATGATGGAAGTGATGTCTAATATTTGTGACGCATATTCGAGTGATACGTCCATAATCCAAATCGATCAACTATATACTGATAATTATCTTATTATACCGCATTGTTATATGTTGTTATATTAGTGGATTCTTTATACTAATCAATTTATATGACAATCCTAACCATTTTCATACAAACTATGATTCATTATGATATAGTCTATATTATAAACAGCTTATCTTGACATATTTACAACAAAATTTTTGATATGTTTTATACAAGATTAGCATGTAATGTGGCTTAGTGTAGCTTTATCTTAGCAGGTTGTAGCTCACCGTCGTCGCCAAGTGTCATATAATCGGTTGGGGGTTCAGAATAATCATCAGACAAGCGTTGGCGTAATTCATATAACTCATCTTCATCCATCAAATCAATCAAACGCTTAACCCGTTCACCCCGTTTCAGCTTGGTATCGGCTTGTACATCCTCACTAGTAAACGCATTTGTCGTTGTCCATAAAGTAATCGATGAGCCAGTCGCAGCCAAAGCGATAATGCCCGTCATAATCACATTTTCAATACCGGGTGTTTGACCACCTAATACATTGGCATTGGTCACTAAAATAGTAAAAAAGAAAGCAACCCAAATATATTTTGTCGCCCTTAACCGTAATTCTTCATTCATAATGCCCTCTATATTCATAAACTGCTCTGCCGTCTATACGAAAGCATAACATAAAAGTTGTACATCCTTAGGTTGTGTAGCAAAGTTAGCTAAAGTAGCTAAAGACGTGAAATCCAAGTAAAGTTTTTTGTGAAACAAACTCAATAGAGTTATTATTGCCTACTTTATTTGGAGATTTCCCACTTTCAGGTTACTTTCTAATGAGGTCAATTGAATATTGAGGAGTCTGTTATGAGAATCGCTATCGCAAAGTTTGGTCAAGAGACAAGCACATTTAGCCCTGTGCCAACCACATTGGATACCTTCCGCGAGTTCGGCATTTATCATGGAGATGAGATGCTCGAAGAATCCAAACGAGTTGGGTCGATTCAAGGCTTTTTAGATGCAGGCACAGAATCAGGTATCGACTGGACACCTGTGCCTTTGTTTCGGGCATGGGCTGGCGCGAGTGGGATTATCACAGCCGAGACACTTCAATTTTTTGAAGATAACCTACGCTCAGGATTAGCCAATATACAGGCACTTGATGCCTTTTATTTTGATTTACATGGCGCAGGACAAGCCGAAAATGCTGACGATAGCGAAGGCTATTTACTAAACATCGTGCGTGAGATATTAGGTGATGACATCCCGATAGTGATTGCGCTTGACCATCACGCTAATGTGACACAACAAATGATTGATTGTAGCAATGGACTTGTCGGACATCGTACCCAACCCCATGACCCTTACAACACGGGGAATTTAGCAGGCAAAATGCTCTTTGATTTACTGGCTGGCAAAACCAATAAATTGACGATGGCATGGCATAAAATCCCGATGATTACCCACCAAGAACAATTTTTGACCAGCAAAGCCCCTATGAAAACATGGTTTGATTTAGCCCGTGAGATGGAAACACGTCCGCATGTTGTGTCCGCTTCATGTTTCCCGATGCAACCGTGGCTCGATATACCTGAAGGAGGTTGGGCGAGTGTGATTGTAACTGACAATAATCCAGAGCTTGCTCAAGCATTGTCAGCCGAATTAGCGCAAAAAGCATGGGACTTGCGCGAAGAGTTTTGGAAACAAGACAGCATCCCACCAGCCGATGCCATTCAGAAAGCCACACAAGCTGAAAAAGGTCTCATCGTTTTATCCGATACAGGCGATTCTGTATTTGGGGGTGCATCAGGCGATAGTACCGTTATTCTGCGCGAGATGCTCAAACAAGATATACAAGAAACTGCACTTGTCCCGATGGTCGATGTAAAAGCCGTGGACATCGCCATTCAAGCAGGTATAGGTTCAGAAGTGACTGTTTCATTAGGGGGTAAGCTCGACCCCAATTTTGCCGAACCAATTGAAGTCACCGCGACAGTCGAAGCCATCGGTGGTGGACGCATCAAAGCCACAGTCATCGGTATGGAATCCTTTGATATGGGACGGGCGGTTTTACTTAAAGCCGGGAGTATCTATATTGTCATCAGTGAAACCCGTGCCATTGGTGGGAATCACCCGATTGTCTATCGTCATTTTGGGATTGAACCTGCTGATGCAAAAATGGTCGTCGTCAAAACAGCCAGCAACTGGCAATACTATCACGACATGACATCACAGGTTATTCGTGTCGATACACAAGGCGCAACCATGTCCAGCTTACAGGACTTCAAATGGGAAAAGCTACCGCGCCCGATTTATCCGTTAGATGAATTAAATGATTGGCAAGCTGAATAGATATGATAACCATGAAGAGACGATACCCATGTGTTCGTCCATTTTCATTAGCATAGGAAGTATGAAAACAGCACAAACAATTGACAAGCGCATACATCTTGTGCTTAAATATTGACGTTGCACCGATGAGATGAAAACAACTTTTTCAAATTATTCGTGTAATTATGTTCGCTCAAGTAGAAAGTTTCTTCATGCACACTGACCAGTCATAGTCTTTCCATCCACCGGAATCTATTACTATTGCTGTTGACGTGCATTGCCACATCTCATAAGTCTTGTTTGTATTGATAACGACATCCTTTGATGATTCTGCGTGGATTTACCGTTTTCCGCAGTGTTATTCATGTTTTTCACAAGCAATCAAGGGATTCGTCTATGTCTATAGAAGTCTTACGCATACAAGGTTTACAAAAATACTATGGCGCAAAGCTCATTTTGGATGAGGTGCAACTGAGTTTAAATCGGTCTGACCGTGCCGTGTTGGTCGGTGAAAATGGAGCAGGGAAATCTACCCTCGCGCGCATTATGCTGGGTCAAGAAGCCTACGATAGAGGCGACATCATCATCAGCCCACAATCACAAATTGGCTATCTACCCCAAGAAGTTCAAGTCACAAGTGATGTAACTGTCCGCAACTATATCGAAGCACGGCTCGGAGATTTACATATCATCCGTGACCGATTGCGCGAACTTGAAGACCTGATGGGGAATAGTGATGATTTAGATGCGATTCTCGAAGAATATGGTCACTTACAAGAGGAATTTGAACGGCGCGGTGGCTATACACTCGATAGCCGTTTGGAGCAAATTTTTAGTGGCTTGAATCTCAATCACATAGATCCCTCACGTTTGATGATCTCCCTAAGTGGGGGTGAGAAAACAAGAGTCGGCTTAGGCGCATTGCTCTTGCAAGAACCTGATTTACTCATTTTGGACGAGCCAACCAATCATCTTGATTTTGTAGGACTAGAATGGCTGGAAAATTATATGCTCTCCTATCCCAATGCACTCCTGATGATTACGCATGACCGCCGTTTCATCAATGCTGTCGCCACCCATATTCTGGATTTATCGACAGTCACCCATAGTCTGACAACCTACTATGGCAACTATGATGAATATGTTGAACAGCGAGAACGCCAATACCAACAAGAGGTCGAAGCCTATCACGCCCAAGAAAACCAACGCAAACAGCTACAGCAATTGATGAAGAAAGAAGCACATGGGCATCGTAAAGCAAAAAAACTACTCGATGGAGATAAACATATCAAGCACTTTCAAGAACAACAATCACACCAGACCGCAGGTAAAATGATTCGCTCCGCACGCCAACAATTAGAAACACTCGAAGCCAATAAAATGAATAACCCGCGCCATGTTTGGCATATCGAATTTGAATTTGACCCGATTCCCTTGACCAGCACCACACCGATTCACCTCAAACACTTGAGCATGACATTCAGTGAGCGTATGTTGTTTCATGATGCCTCAGCCATTGTAGAAAAGGGGGAACGAATAGCGATTGTTGCCCCCAATGGGACGGGTAAAACAACCTTACTGCGCCTCATTGCTGGTCAACTGCAAGCAACACAGGGGCAGATAACGATTATGCCAAGTGTTGAATTGGGCTATCTTGACCAAGAAGGTGAGATGTTTGACGAAAGCCAAAATATTCTATCGGTTTTACGTGATATTCGCTATGAGAGTGATGATATTTTGTTAACCTTACTTCACCGCTGTGGCTTGTTCCGGGATGCTCATTTAGCAGGGAAATCGGTTGCGAACTTGAGTTTAGGGCAACGTCGTAAGCTCGGTTTAGCCTGTTTGATTCATGCTCAAGCGAATGTCCTATTGTTGGATGAACCGACTAATCATCTGGATTTAATGAGCTTGGAAGCCCTTGAACAAGCCCTGAAACAATTTGAGGGTGCAATCCTTGCGGCAACCCATGACCGTTGGTTTATCGAAAATGTTGCGACCCAAGTCTGGCGTTTGGTTGATGAGCAGTTGATTGTGGAATGATTGGGTGTATAGGGGAGCAAAATCATAATCTCCCCTATATTAAAATGTCGTCTAAAGCACTTCTTTAATCAGGTTATTGATACCCACAGGGCTCGCACCACTAAATGTCGATACAGGTTGACCGCCTTCAAACATCATAAAAGTCGGCATAGAGCGGATATTAT
>CAYGTY010000150.1:0-15449 GCA_964352825.1 uncultured Anaerolineaceae bacterium | reverse complement strand
TCCTCCGACCCGAATACACCCGATTTTGATTCAATGTCACCTGAAGAGATGATGGCATGGATGGAGTCCCTTGCAAAACGACAAGGGGCTGACGCATCAGGCTTTACGACTGCGGCTGATATGGATGTCGCCGAAGTTGACCCTGATAGCGTGGACGAGGAAGTCCTCAACCAACGCTATATCCCTGATGGTTGGACAGAAGAACGCTGGCAAGCTCAATTGGAAAAGGAGGAAGCCGAAAAGCAAGCGCGCCTCGCCGCACAACAAGCTCCCCCAACACCAGAACCTGAGCCAGTCGCAGAAGCAGAACCCGAGCCAACCCCCGAACCTGTGGAAGCTGTCGGGCAACCTGCTGTTGCGGATGATGGCACACCTGATTTCGATTCGATGTCACCTGAAGAGATGATGGAGTGGATGGAATCTCTCGCGAAACGCCAAGGGGCGGATGCGTCAGGCTTTACAACAGGCGCAACGATGGATGTTGCAGAAATTGACCCCAGCACCGTTGACCAATCTGTTCTTGACAAACAATATATTCCTGATGGTTGGACGGAAGAACGCTGGCAAGCTCAACTCGCAAAAGAAGAAGCCGAAAAGCAAGCGCGTTTATCTGCACAACAAGCACCCCCAACACCAAAACCAGAACCGATTATGGATATACTGGATGATGAGGATGACGAGGATGAAGAACTCGGTTTGCCATCATTGGACTTCAATGAAGAAGAAACCGAAGCTGTTATGACTGATAATCCAATGTCATGGCTTGAAGACCTCGCCAGAACCGATGAAGAGAGCGAAGAACTCGACCTCCCCGACCTTTCAGGCTTGGGTGATGATTTAGGTGGACTATCTGCACTTGCACAAGATGAAGATGACGGCGACCCAATGGACTGGTTAGCCAGCTTGGCAGGTGATGTGGATGACAATGTTGTGCCTGACCTCGGTGATATGTCCTCAGGTTTAGAAGGCTTAGAAGCATTTGCCTTTGACGATGATGACGAAGATTATGATGAAGAAGACGATTATGACGATGAAGAAGACGGTATTCTAGTCTATGAAGACGATGAAGATTATGAAGATGTCGATTCCGAAAACTTCTTAGAATCCCTCGCACGTTTAGAAGGTGCGCCTGAAGATGAATTAGCAACCGATTCCAGCACACCGATTCCAGACTTCCTGAGTATGGGTGATGAAGACGATTTCGTTTTAGATGATACACAGCCATCCGAACCACTTGAGCCAGCATGGGATGCTGAAGAAAACCCTGAGGCATGGTTAGACTCCATTGCGTCTAATACGGGGGGGGATGCACCCGACCTCATGTCCTTATTTGGGGACGATGACGACGACGACGATGATGAAGAACTTCTCTTTCTTGACGAAGATGAAGATGATGGCGACCATGAAAGCAAAGTCATTTCTGCGTTGAATAGTGGGCAAGATGTTTCACCCGAGGATATTCAAGGCTTCTTTGAAGGTATGTTCGAGAAAGCCAATACCGAATATGCTCACCTTGATGAAGACTTTGATGATGAAGAAGTGGATGACGAGGAAATTGGCGAAGCGGTTGCGATTGATATGCCTGATTGGTTGCAAGAGATGAGCGGTGGTGGTGCCAGCCCAGCCGACGAAGCTGACGATGGTGAAGACCTCATGGCAGATGTTCTGGCTGATATCGAAGAAGTAGACATCTTAAGTGATTTAGATATCGTAGATGTAGAAGAAGATGATGTTGCCCTACCTGATTGGCTTGATGAAGGGTCTGCTGATGATACGGGTGATGTGATTGCCGATATTATCGCTGATGAACTCGATGTACCAGAGGGTGAAACCACCATTATTAATATGGGCGGTAAACAAATCGAAGTTGATCCCAATGATACTTGGACAAAAGCCTTCTTGATGGAAGACCGCGAAGAAGAAGCCGAAGAATGGTATACCGAACAACTCAGTAAAGTGGACATTGATGCTGCTGTCGCGGCAACACGCGTAGAAGAAGAAGAACCCGCTGATGATATGACAACCATTCAAATGACCAATCCACCGGGGGCTGTATCATTAGAACCTGCGACATTCCCTGTTGAAGAAGAATTACCAGAAGGTGAACCTGAACTTGCACCTGAATGGTTAACGGGAGAAGCTCCTGCTGATAATATCTCAATGCCTGATTTCAGTGCAATGAGTGTTGATGAGGATGATATTGAAATCCCAGATTGGCTCGAAAGCTCAATTGAAGACGATGGTATCGAAATTCCTGATTGGTTGAGCGAAGATAATGAGGATATGGATGAAGCGATTCCAGATTGGCTCGCAGATGCAGGCGTTGATGAATTAGAACCTGCAATCCCGCAATGGCTAACGGATACCGTCGAAGAACCAACCGAATTTGTTGCAGAGCTTGAGCCAGTAAAACAAGAACCTGTTGCTCCTGTGGCATCAATTATCCCAACGCCACCACCTGCCGCAGATGTGAGTGCTGCAATTAAAACAGCACAGGATAAGGTTGCGAATGATGATCTTGATGGCGCACTCGCGGAATATGAATCGGTTGTTCGTGCAAATAGTGGTTTGGATATTGTGGTCAATGATTTACAAAAGTTGACCAAAAGCGATACCCACAAGAAAAACCCTGCTGTCTATCGTGTTCTAGGGGATGCGATGATGCGAAAAGGGGATTTGCAAGACGCACTAGATGTCTACCGTCGAGCATTGAACTTACTATAAAATAGCAAACAACATGAGTACAACGTAATTTCTATAGAGGATGGTTTAAATAGCCGTCCTCTATTTCATTCCCAATGTTAAGATGTGATTTGCCCAATAGCTTCCCAAAATTGAGGGTCGAGGTTAATGTCAGATAACCCGACTAAGCCAATCGCTGTGGCTAGCACCAGATAAAAAGCAAAAATCAACATTAAACTGCCCGAAATACCAAATACCCAACGTATCCACTCAGGGATAATCGGTAAGCGACTGGGTTCATGAATCGGACCTACATAATGATTTTCTTCATCAATTGGTATCCCAATACTTGTAAACAGCGATGCCATCGGGTTTAAACGACGCTCAGGTATTTTGGGATTATTCTCGGGCAAGTGTCCCCCAAGAATGCTGGCAAGGGGATGTTGCTGAGGCGATGAGGTGGCTGTGACCAATAGATAGCTCCCCACAAGCGATAGCATGACACCCATCCAACGACCTGCCCCCATCGTTACCAAATTTAACCCAGAATCCATAAATGCCAGTAAAAAGAAGAACATGAAGATACCGAATACCTCGCGCCAAGCCAGCCATGAACTCCCGCGCTCTGCATCACTCATAATCGGAACACCCTGAGACAAGCGTTTATCGGCTTCCTTGCCTAGCTTCGAGCGGACAGCACTGTTGGCAACCCGTTCATAGTATTGTAAAGCAAGGGCTTCACGACCTGTCATCTCATGAATCTGTGCCATAAGATTTAATAATTCGGGGTCATCACTATGTGTCTTAAGTCCACTTTGGAGTATCTGAATCGCATGGTCATAAACTTCATCTTTAGCATAAGCATTGGCAATCCGTAAAATCTGTTTGGGTGTTGCCCACGGTGCCTGAGAAATCATATCATTCAGTTCATCATAGCGTGCCATGGTGTTTTCTGTTTTGGCTAAGTCACGCGCACTCAGCAAAATCATGGCATTATCTGTGCCTTTATCAACCGCGTTATAGAGTAATAGCTTGACATCATCCATCATATCGCGCGCAATTAAGTATTCCACCGCTAATTTCATTGCGTCTTCATGGTCATGTTGTATATCGAGTACCATGATCCATTTATCAACTGCTTCGGGCTGGCGATTGGTTTTTACAAGGGTCTCGGCTTCACGCATGAGGCGTTGAATACCTTGGCGGTCTGCGCTATTGGTTGTTTTCTTTTGTTTAGCGGATGGCGTTGATTGTAATTGTTGCTTGAGCTTGAGTGCATCGCGATTATTGGGGTTGATGTTCAGCGCGCGATTCACACATTCCAGTTTTTTATCGGGTTCTGCAATCGTGCGCGAGACCCATAACCATGCCTTATCATTATTTTGATTGAGCTTGAGGGATTGCAACAAGAGTTTACGTCCCGCCACCATGTCCCCTTGTTTGACTGCTGCTATGCCACGAATGTAATACTGTTGTGCATCCATCTCTATATGCCTGACTATTAGTAATCTTTGGTATGTTTCCTGTAGGGGAGTTGCTATGTCTACTCCCAACGGTTGAATACACAGGGTCAACCCTACACAAATTCTAAATTCTTATTGAATGTCGCTATATGTAAGTGGTGTTCAAAAGTCATTAAATAAATCAGTGGAAGAGACATGTCTTCCTACGGAAACCCTGTAGGGACAATGGCTTGCCTTGTCCGCCAACCAAGATAGATAATCGAAAAAATCTAAAAACAAATGACCATTTACTTACTGTTTTTCATGAACTTTCTATATTATAACCTGAATTTTGCTGAATTTAGGTCATATAGATGGGTTTTATTGTGTTTTGTAAATTACTGCTTTTCAAAAAAATGATACCAAATACCCAAAATTGACTCTTTAGACTAGGACTTTTTTCCTAATTTGTCTGAAAAGCATATAGATTTTTTTAGCCAAAATTGAGCGAAATAGGCTGGAAGCCTTGATATTATTCAGATTTAGGGTTATGGAATAATTAAATGTAATAGCTGAATAAAGAGTAGTTATAAAAAAAAGTTAAAAAGTTTTAACAATTAATTGTCAATCATCAAGTCCTATGATATAGTGACATTAAGTTCATAAAGAACTTCACATCATACATTATAAGGAGTTATCATCATGATTTACCAACCACGTAACGAAGAAGGTCAGGGCCTCGTAGAATACGCTTTGATCCTTGTATTAGTAGCTGTCGTAGTTATTGTTATCCTTGCTTTGCTTGGTCCAGCTATTGGTAACATCTTCTCCAACATCGTCGGTCAACTTAACCCTGGCGCTGTATAAGAAGAATCGAAATTGTAACTTCAAAAGTGGGTGGCAGATTGTCGCCCACTTTTTAATTCCCCACTTCGCAGTTATTTATCTCACTTGTCTAGCGACGCTCAAACAACGCAACAGCATCAATATAATAAGTTTGCGGTGATAAATCGATCGGTTGTACATCGATTAATGGAAAGCCCGCGCTGATTAATAACTTTGCGTCACGGGCAAAAGATGCAGGGTCACCACTCACATAAACGATACGCTCCACCTTCAATTGCGATAGTTGATGAATGACATCTGGGTGCAAGCCTGTATTCGGTGGATCAAGCAAAGCCACATCATATTCGGCTTCGGTATCAATCATATCATCTAAGACTTGCTCGACTTGTCCTTCCACCACATCAATATTTTCAAAGTCCATCAAATTGACATCTGCATCGGTGACAGCAGGTGGATAACTTTCTACCAATGTCACAAGCTGACAACGGTTTGCGATAAACGCGCTATAAATACCAACCCCTGCATATAAATCCAATACCCGTTCATGTCCTTTGAGCTTTAAGCGTTTGAGGATTTCGATAAGCAAAAATTCAATTTGCCCGACATTCGGACGAATATATCCCCCTGCTGTGACACGAAAATCCCGTTCACCGATATGGAATGTGCTATGAGCATCGCCAATCAGATTAATTGGTTCGTTATCAGGCAAAATCAGATTGACACTGACAGGTAAATCGGTGACGAGGTCGGGGTCTTCTTCACTATCAATCTCAAAAATAACCATCATCCGTCCATCTGTACCCCGTTGTAGGGTCATGCGTTTGGCACTGTCATAATCAAGGTCAAGCTCCTCAAATAAATCGAGTAATTCGGGGTGAACAATGTGACATTCGGAAATGGCTTCTACATCATATCGGTTTTGGCGTGAATATCCCCATTCGCCATCTTTCGTTCGGCTCAAGGTCATACTGAGATTATATTCCCACTGCTCTTGTGCTGGTGCGACAGGGTGCATGGCAGCTTCAATGACACTATCAGGGATTTTACCGAGGCGCGACAATTGGTCAGCAAATACATCTTGCTTGAGTAAAAGCTGTACCTCATAGCTGATATGTTGCCAATGACAACTCCAGCACTTCCCTTGACCAAAATGACTACAGACAGGTGGGATGCGGTCTGCTGAACCTGCTAGTAATTGCTCCCCTTGAGCAAATAAGACTTTGCCCTTATCTCCAGTGATTTTGGCGGTAATTGTCTCACCGGGGATGGTGTATGGGACAAAGACTGTTTTGCCATTGTATCGTCCAATAGCGTTTCCCCCATTTGCCATATCGGTGATATTGAGTTCAACGGACTTGCCAATGAGTGAGGATTTTTGGGGTCTGCGTTTATTGTTTCTACGGTTGGGCTTGCGTGCCATCTGGATTGTCTTTCATTATTTACATACACGATTCACTTTATAGTATATCAGTAATGAGGGGGAAATAATGAGGGCATACTCGTATTCTCTACGCCTTTATCGGACAATTGCATTTAAATATTTAGGGAATCTACAGAAATGAGAAAGGATTTTAAAATGCCTCAAGAACATGAATTTACAACAAATAACAAATGGCGAATCAAAAGAGAAACGCAACGCTGTTATTGAGCACCTAAAATAATAAATCCACTGCTAGGTAACTGGAGATTTATATAAATACCATCCTAAAGTATTTATTTGCGTCGATTACCTGAAGACAATTGTGAGTAGCGTAGTTTTTCGCTTATCATCCCTTGAAGTACATCAAGCATACTAGCATCTCCAAAAAAGTGTTGACGATAACTTCCTGTGCGTAAGAAGCCATTTTTAGGGTGTAGTAAACTCAAGCGTAACTTAGTACGGGGTAAAGTCACTGCCCCATCTAATATAGCGCGAAAGGGGTCTGGAATCCAAGATAAATTGCGTAAAATCTGCTCACTGTCTTTAGCTACTGCTTGCACTGCGTCCGTATCATCTAAATTAACAGTTTCTATCAACATATCAATTTTATTGACAATCTCAAAATATTCAGAGAAGCCCCCACCAGACATTTGAAGCCTCATTAGCTCATCATAATATTGTTCGCGATCATTCTGTAGTTGGGTACGCATACTCGTCAACTTAACCAATTCAGTATAGGCGCCTAATAACCAGACAACCGAATATATTTGCCAGAGTCTAGGATGCTTAAAGGCACGATAAGAATTTGCGACCAAACGATCATTCATATTTAGATAATTTTGTGTGACTATCTCTAAGGGTTTAAAGGTAAGTGCTGAGAAGTCACCTGTTTTTTTTGATTTTATGAGTAAATGCGCCAACATCGAAACGGCTGTTAGTGAATTATATAAGCCTTTAGAATACAGGGGGTCTACAAAACCTGCAGAATGCCCTAGTAATGCCCAACGATCTCCAACAACTTGCTCTGTCGCATACTGTATACGCCCCGTCCGAACCCATTGCCGAACTGCTTTTGCGTTGGCAAATTGTTTTGCTATTGCAGGATATTTATCTAGAAAAGTGAAAAACTCTTCTTCAGGAGATAAATCAACTTGTAGCGGATACTGTCGAGGGTCGAGCAACAAACCGACACTGACAATATTATTGGTTGAGTGTGAATGATTATTAAAGGGAATAACCCACAGCCAACCACCATCAAAGATATGATGCAATGTGCCTTCTTCCAATGAAAATGGTAGGCTATAGTCTGATTGTGACTTACCGATATTATGAAAACTCGGCACGTCAATCATATGAGTAAAAATCGTCCTTGATTGTGTTTGTTGATTCTGTGTATGTAGCTTATATTTCTGTGCGATAAGTGAACGAAATCCAGAAGCATCAACAACATAGCTCGCTTCAAAAATATCATTCTTATTCGTACAAACCGACACACCATCAGGGAGGATATGAATATCAGTAATTGGTGTGTTTTGATGAACTACCGCTCCATATTTGATTGCCGTCGCCAACATAAAAGCATCACTATCTTGCCTAAACAAGTGTAATTCATGCCCATATGGCTGCTTAGGTATGACCGCTTGTAAAGTATGGGATGTATTATGTGTTTTTTCGCCTACTGTGTGTTGAAGGTAGCTAAAATGGCGTTTCACACCGTGGGATGTTCCAATATAATCTGAAAAATCTTCAGAGCTAAAATAAGCAAGCTCAGGGACATCATAAAATTCTGATAATGTTCGCATTGTTTCTGATGTCTCTAAAATCATTGATTCACCAATAGAAAAACGTGGATGTTCTTTTGCCTCAAAAACAACAACTTGAAAACCCTGTCGAGCTAAGATGCTCGCTAAAGTTGTTCCTGCAAAGCCAGAGCCAATGATTGCTATATCATATTTCATATTATTTTGTTTCATGACCATTAAAGAATTACCTTGTTAATACTGCGATGAAGTCTTGATTATTCATTGTATAATCTATAATCCGTAATTGATATTATGGGTCTAAAGTGATGAAGGTTTCATGAGATTTATTTCAGGGTGAAAGATTATTTGCGAAACAAGGTACAATATCCGCATGTTAAATGGTAGGGTTATTCGTATTTAGCTCACTTATTTTGATGTTACAACAAAATCTTTTTGGAATTAATGATTTACAAATTAGTAGAAAATATTAATAAAAGAAAGTAGTCAAATCCTGTTATGATGGATAAAACCCTAAGACAAGTCAAAGATCATACCGTTGAACCCTTTGTTAAAAGGCTAGGTGATGGTTTTCATCCAATTATGTTTACATTGATTGGAACGGTATTTGCTATCCTTGCTGCATTATCAGCTTTTATGGGTTTTTATAGTGTAGGGTTAATCTTTTGGTTATTGAATCGTATCATGGATGGTCTAGATGGGGCATATGCTCGCATCTGGAACAAAAAAACTGACTTGGGCGGCTATCTTGATACACTGAGTGATTTCCTTTCTTACACAATCATCCCCATTGGATTTGCTTTCCATAATCCAACCATTGAAGGTTTAGCTATAGTTACCTTTTTACTCGGTACATTTTATATCAATGCAGCCGCATTTATGTACTTAGCGGCAATCTTGGAACGTAGCAAAACAACAAATAGCCAGCTAACATCTTTAGCAATGCCCATAGGTATTATAGAAGGGGGTGAGACAATTCTCTTCTTTTGCGCATTTTTCCTATTGCCAGATTTTATTCTAGTTCTTTTCACACTTTTAGGTTGCCTTGTCATTGCAACCACAGTCTTACACATTCTCTGGGCAATTCAAAATCTTGATTAAAAACATAGCGCAAATAGGTACAAAACCGATTCTGTAACAAAATAACTATATTTAATCTCTATAACATATGCCGTTATACTAGGTATCGAATCAATATCAAGAACCTCCCCATCTTCGTTCCTCCAAGTTAAGTTGTTTCAATAAATGATAGAGCGGCAGATTATTAGTGGAAAAATTGACTTATTTTCGACTTGCTACTGATTATTACACCATCAGGTTTATCACAATAGGTATGACATTCGACGCGTATAACCCTGACATATATCACTGCACAGATATTGCCTTAGCGATGATAATAAGTACATAACGATGGTTATAGACCTTGCTCAGTTTACTCCCATCGTATAGCAATAACGACACACTGTCAGTCCAAAGCTGACAAATCCCCATCGAGTAGGAATGCCTCTCTATTGATGGGAATGGTGCTGGTTTGCGCCTGAGTAGTCCCCAATCTATCTATGGAATGCCATCTCATTTGGGGTGGCGTTCTGTGTTATAGCCTATTCATCATTTCTCTCCTTAATAAGCATTTTGTCATTAAATTCTCAGTTTTGGACTATTCATTTCACACATTTGTAAGAAACTCCCTTTAAAAATAGAGTGTGCCATACAAAACTAGTGAAATAAGGAACACATATAATGAAATTAGCAAGCCTACTTTTAATATTTGCTCTGGTGATGGTCGCATGTTCACCTGAAGCGGATACCACTGTACAAGACAACAACGATACCGTCGAAGTTATTGACAATACCGCAAACGAAGCGCAAAGTGTTGAACCCACAGCCACTGAAAACACCGATTCATCTGATGAAGTGATGGATGAAGATACTGACATGGCATCAGAAGAAGCCGACACAGATGGCAGTATGGATGAGTCCGAAGAACACTCTGGTGATATGGACTCTGAGGAAATGATGGATTCTGAAACTGAAGATGTGGACATGGCTAGCGACAATACAGAAGCAGAAACGGTTGTTATCGAAGAGGCCGATACAGAAACAACCGATACCAGCATGACCATTGCTTATAGTGGTCCTGATTGGGCAAATATCGAACTTGTGAATGCTAAAACAGGTGAGACATTTACCTTTGCAGACTTTGCAGGCAAAACTGTTTTTGTTGAACCAATGGCAACATGGTGTAGCAATTGCCGTAATCAACAACGTCGCATTAAAGATGTGGTCGATCAATTGAGTGCCGATGACTATGTCATCATGTCCTTAAGTGTCGAGACCTATTTATCTGCCGAAGAACTTGCTGATTATGCCAATAACTTAGAATTTGGTTGGACATTTGCTGTCGCATCCGATGAATTGGTTAATGCTTTAGTCGCGGAGTTCGGTCGCGGTGTTTCTAATCCACCTTCCGTCCCACACTTCACGATTAGCCAAGATGGTAGCGCAATTAGCTTCACGACAGGCTCTAAAACAGGCGAAGAATTCCTTGCTTTAGTTCGTGCTGTTGCGGATGGGTCTTAGGATAAGCAAACGATGATTGATTTTAACGAACTCAGTCAGCAATTTATCTTAGGCAATTTGGCGATATTGGGGAATGCTTGCTTGCTTCCCCTGTATCCTGGGTTGATTGCCTTTCTTGCTGGCAACAGTAACGAAAAACAGAGCTTCCGTAGTTCCGCACTCTTAGGTGTCCTTGTATTGAGTGGTGTCCTCACAATGATGGTGATGATTGGGGCATTGCTATTTTTCATCCAATCGTCTTTTGGTGGACTTTTGGGTGTGGTTTTACCTGCAATCTATCTGGTGGTGATTGCCTTTGGTATCGCTTTATTGAGTGGACGCAATATCTTTGCCAAACTCCAGACCGCACAAGCACCGATGCTCCGCAATCGTTATATCACAGCTTATCTCTATGGTTTGCTATTTGGTCCGATGACACTTCCCTGTACAGGACCGATTATCACGACAGCGTTTTTGTTGGGTACGGCAGATGGTGGGAGTCTGGCAACCGAGCTTGTCTACTTTTTATCCTTTGGCGTTGGTTTTGGCTGGCCCTTATTGCTCTTACCTCTCTTAGCTTTACCACTACAACGGCGCATTGTCGGTTGGTTATCACAGCATCATGATGTCTTGACCCGTGCATCAGGGGTTTTGCTAATTGCGATTGGTGTCTTTGGTTTTATCACTGAGATTGTCCCCCAATTTGCACTCGATTTTGAGCTTGACCAAACAACCCAACTTCTCTATTGGGCAGTTGCTTTGGCGCTTACATTGAGTGTCGGTTGGTTTATCTATCAACGCGAAACCAATGAAGATGCTGTTGATATGGCACAAACCGCCTCATAAATCATCCGAAAGTCATATTGCGTAAATCAGTCGTACTCGTTAGGATTAGCTCTATATCAAGCATAGGGAAATCTAAATGAAGCGACTGATTTTTATTTTGTTATTTATTGTTGCCAACATTGCCTCAGCACAAGGCATCAGCGGAACAACCCTCGATACAGTGAACCTCCGTGCAGAACCCAGCATTGGTAATAATATCCTGAACCAACTCCCAATTGGAACAGCCGTTACCATTGATGGACGTAACGGCAATGGCGCATGGTTATTTATCAGTGCGAATGGCACATCAGGTTGGGTATCGTCACGTTATGTTGCTTGGGCTGATGGCACTTTGCTGAGTATTCCTGTAACAGGAACAACCGTTGAATCTCCAGACGGCAATTCTGCACCCGCGCCGAATGTTGTGGTTGCAGGGGATAGCCTCAGCATAACCACTAAAACTCGCCTCAATGTTCGTAGTGAACCCAGCACGTCGGGCGCAATCCTCGGCACACTCAATTACAATCAATCGGTCAGCGCGATTGGGCGTACCCGTGATGGCACATGGGTGGCAGTGGACGATGGGTCGATACGCGGATGGGTGTCATCAGCGTATATCTATAGTGCGGGTAATCTCGATAGTTTAACCGTGCGCGATGTCTTATCGAACGACCGTGTGACAACTGTTGAAGAGGGCAACACGGATGTTCAAGCGCCTGTTATGCGTAATAATGGGCAGTATGTGATTACAGGTCCTGCAGACGGTAACTTCAGTAGCTATGATATGGAAATCACCTTACATTGGAACACAACATCAAACCTTAATTTACGCGTGACTGGACCTGATGGCTATACGATTGTCCCCGGTGTTCCACCCTCACCAACAGGTGGATATTTCCAGCAAGCCATCGGTGCAAATGAAAATTGTACAACAGCAGAAGGCGCGGCACTTGAGGTCATTACTTGGGATAAAGGCACAGCACCAAGTGGTCTATATCACATCGAAGCTGAGCATGTGAATTCTTGCTTCCCTGAACAAGAAGACAATACACTCTTTTGGGTATCTGTCAAAAATGATGGTCCAGAAGTTGAGTTTTGGGTATTCTTCATCGAAGCAGGCGAATTATTCGAGTTTGACTTTGTGCGACCCTAAATACAAAATTTGGCAGAACTTGGCAGTATGATGTATCGCGATGGCAGGGTGACATCTCCTAAGATGAGCTTAACTTATCACTCAAGGAGACCTGCCATGCAACAATTTACTGAGTTATTGTTTTTACTGAATCTGGCATGGATTGCAACCCATGAACTGGATGCAATTCGCCAAGAAGAATGGCGTGTTTTGCCACTGACAAGCTGGTTAAACGAGACATGGGGATACCCTGTGTTTGTACTATTGCATATCCCTTTGTTTGTGTTGGTATTTGTGGGAATCCCAATGCGTAATTTTCAGATTGGGATGGATGTGTTTCTCATCATTCATGGAGGATTGCATATCTTGTTTCGTCATCACTCTGATTATCACTTTGACAATCGTTTATCTCAAATTCTGATTTTTGGAGTGATTCCCTTTGCTCTTGCTCACCTCTTATTGATTTTGTGATGTTACAATGATGAAATGTTTCAGTTATATGAGAGCATCTTCGTAAGGGGGCTTGTTATAATCTGTCATAAATATTTTCCAATCGGCTATTCACTGAGGACACAATGTGTTACGACTTTATTTGATTCGTCACGGTCAATCTTCAAATAACATCGAGCCTAACTTTGAAAAACATGTGTTTGACCCGCCTCTGACCGACTTAGGCATTCAGCAAAGCCAAGCGGTTGGTAAACATCTAAAAAATGGTAGCGATAATGGGGCTTTGCGGTATGGCTATCAAATCCAACAATTGAATGTTAGTCCGCAGTTGCGCGCCTTACAAACCACTGCGGAAGTGCTTAAATTTGTCAATTTGCATCCTGAAATTAATGTGCGCCTGCATGAACGGGGGGGTGCTGTGGTGATGACACGTAAAGGACTTCAACATCATCATGGCTTAAAACGAAGTGAAATCGCGAAACAGTTCCCGACCTATAAAATCCCCTATCAAATTACAGAAAAGGGTTGGTGGCGCGGTACAGATAGCCTTGAATCGAATGATGATGTCCATGTCCGTGCGCGAGTGGTTGCCAATGACTTTTTTATCAAGGCACGATCTGCGAATGACTTGGGCTTGGTTATTATCTCTCATGGCACATTTCTCAATTTCTTGATGCAGATTCTCTTACGCGATACACAAAATCGATACCTCCATCACAACGCAGGTATCTCACGCATTGATATTGACCGCTCAACCGACGCGACCCTCAAATATCACAATTTAACCACGCATCTTGAACAAACATGGATTAGCTAAACAGATTTCCATTCCAGATGAGACAAATTCGACTTTTATAGACATTCAATATATGATGAGATAAAGTTTCATACATAGGTGAAAAATGGCACGTTTACACTTCCCAGAAATCAAAAAACAACAAGTCAAACTCCATAGTTTTAAAGAGATTTATCATAATTCGACTTTCGGTGAAGATGCCGCTGATAAAATTGCTAGTGTGGTTGGGTCATGGAAGTTTATTATCATCCAATCTGTTTTGTTAGTGATATGGTTGACGATCAATTCGGTTGCAATTGCCTTTGCATGGGATCCGTATCCCTTCATTTTGATGAATTTGGTTTTATCCACCCAAGCCGCTTTTGCCGCACCCATTATTATGATGAGCCAAAACCGACAAGCCAATAAAGACCGCATGGAAGCCCATAATGATTTCTTGATTGATCAAAAATCAGAGCAAGGTATTCAGCTTGTTTTAGAACAACTCACTGCACAAAACGAAGCCCTAAAACTGATTTATGAACGACTTGAAGCGATTGAAAATAAAGCTTAATGACTAAATGAGGCTTATCTTTAATGCCTGTGGGAGTAGGTGATATTTTTGATGAGCCGAAAACGATTTTGAATCAAGGTATTCGGTTGATATGGTGAAGCCATAGAATAACTCCATTTTTACACTTTTTATCAGACTATAATTATAACCTTTCTGACTAATGGAAAATGTGAATTGAACTATAATATATTATTATCGGGCTAGCTTATATTACTGCGCTTCTATAGACTTAAATTTTCTCAATTGGATAAGAATACATACCCTGTTTAAGTGTTACCTCAGATCAATATTCATTAAAGGACTTTACATAGCATGAACAAGTTTTTTAGGGTCGGTTTAATACTCCTAATTTCGTTTTTGTTTTTTGGAATGTTGTTAGGTGGCAGATCACATACAAACGCACAGGTAAATGAGACATATGTCAGACTGACACCAAATGAAGTCTTGAAGATAATTGCATATCCCCTAAATGACAATAGTGTTGGGGGTTATTATCTTCCAAATGCTGACATTAGTAATGTTAACCTTGCTGGTGTAAATTTTTCGTCTGCTATACTCGCATATTCTGATATGCACAATTCATTTTTTCTAAATGCGAATTTATCCAACGCAACTCTTCAAGAAGCCAATCTCTCAAACGCAGAATTGAGTAATGCCGATCTTACAAATGCGTGGTTATTTGCGTCAGATTTAGAAGGAGCAATAGTTAGATATTCTAGGGTAGATGGAGCTAATCTTGGGGATGCGAACTTGCGAAACACAATTTTCACTTCAAGTAGTCTGGTCAATGTCAATCTCACAGGTGCAGACATTTCAGGGGCATCGTTCACCAGTACGATTATGGAGGGTGTGACTTTGCCCAACGGTATAACCTATAGAGCGGGGGATGATTTAGTTGCCGACTTCGGAGCAAAAAGTAATCCATAAACAATATCCCTATAAAATCCACTATCTATCATTTGCTTTACGGAGTTCAATGGCTCG
>CAYGTY010000149.1:7393-15492 GCA_964352825.1 uncultured Anaerolineaceae bacterium | reverse complement strand
GAATCTGACAGGATTCGAACCTGCGATCTCCCGTAGGCGATAAAAAAGTGATAACCTAGCATCTAGCGACCCACTTCATTCTTTGCGGAAGCAACAAGACTCGAACTTGTGGACGATTGTTCATCGTCAAGATTTTAGCAAAATCTCCCCGATGCCATCACGGGTTTCGCTTCCTTTACGCTCTGTGTGAGAATTGAACTCACGCCATCGCCGTGACAGGGCGACATCCTTACCACTGGACCAACAGAGCAAAAGTGAGCTGAGAGGGACTCGAACCCCCAAGCCTTTCGGCGACTGGTTTACAGCCAGTTTGCTTGTCCAGTTTGCATATCAACTCACTTCCAATAGTATACAAAAAAGTTTATAAAGGGTCAATAAGGACTTTTAAAGATTATCTGTTTCGTATGTTTATCTGGCAAAATCACCTGTCAAATGGACAAACATAATCTAGCTTATGTAATTCAGTCTGTCAGCTTATAAGAATCAAAATTCTAATATATGAGTTTGTCCTAAAGACATCGTGAATATATTCTATAAGGTGCTAGATTGGATACATGACAAGTACAATCAACGTGATACAATAAGCAACAGATTTGAAAAACAGCATGGCATAGGATACATAATGGCAATACGCCGTTTACAGCAATTAACTTGTCTTGTGTTGCTTACACTGGGATTCAACCTATTCCCCGCAGTCACGCAAGATAACTTTCAAGATGTAATAGAAATGTCGATTGAAGTTGGGTTTGATTCGTTCTTTCGCCCGACTGAGTGGACCCCTGTACGCATACAAGTCAAGAACAATGGCGAATCTGTTACAGGGCGTTTGGTGATTCGTCCCGAAACATCAGGAACAGTCGTTGGCAATGCCTTTAGTACCCCGATTGATTTACCGAGTGGTGCGGAAAAAGCGGAGATGATTAACATTCAAGCGCGCACCTTCCCTGATAGCTTACGGGTTGAACTGATTGATGATGAGGATTTTGTGGTTGCCTCGCAAGAAGCCACCCTCATTGACCTGCGTCAACAAGACCAACTCTATGCAGTCGTTACGGGTGCAACGAGTGATACCATCAGTTTATCGGCGGTACATATTGGCGGTTATGAAGCAGAGCAAGCCCAATGGGACATCAACAATATCCCCGATAATGCCATCGCCCTACAATCGCTTGATATGATGGTTCTGCTCAATATTGATAGTGAAAACCTTGCCACTGCTCAACGCACAGCCATACAACAATGGGTTGAATGGGGCGGTCATTTAGTGGTGATTGGTGGTCCTTCTGCTCAATCTACGGCACAGGCATTTACTGATATTTTGCCATTTGTGCCTGAGGATAATCAATCGATTGAAGATTTGACGGCATTGGCTCTCTATAGTGGCGATACAAAAACTGAACTTTTAGACCGTACGATTATTGCGACAGGTACAGTAACGGATACAGCAAGGGTCATCGTGACGGCTGATGAAATCCCCTTATTGGTTCGACGTGATTTAGGTGCAGGTGTGATTGATTATTTGACGGCTGACCCGACACTAGAACCCCTCGCAAGCTGGGATAATCTCAGTCAATTGTGGATAAAAATATTAGCAACCCGTTCCCCACAACCTGTTTGGACTGAGGGTTTTACACGTCCCGAATGGGGTGCAGAATCTATTGCCAATCTTCCGGGGGTCGATTTATTACCACCCATCCAAACCTTATGTCTATTCTTGTTTGCTTATATTATGCTAATCGGTCCTGTCAATTATATTATTTTGTCACGCCTCAATCGTAATGGCTGGGGATGGATAACGATTCCATTAGTGACCTTTATATTTACAGCGATTGCATGGACAGTCGGCTTTAATTTGCGTGGCTCAGAAATTATCGTGAGCCGAACAACTGTTATCCAATCATGGGTAGATAGTGAAACCGCTAAACTTGACCAATTCATGGGTGTGTTATCACCGCGCCGTTCAAACTATTCCTTATCTGTGCCAGAGAATTATTATCTTGGGGTGACAGGTGGTGTGACAGCCAGCGGTATCTTTGCCAGTAATACGGTTCAGACCTCAACCGAAATCCAACAAGCGAACCAATTTGGCGCAGAAGATTTTTCGATTGATGGGGGTATCTTTGCTAACTTTATTGTCTCAGGACAAATCGAACGCCCAGACATTAGCGGGTCTGCAACGCTCAGTTTTGATGTTGCCGAAAATGGACGCTTAGTCGGTGGCTTCCAAGGGCTTATCCGTAACGACAGCGATATTACCTTACGCGATGCCGTTATCTTAGGTGAACATATGGTTTATCCCCTAGGAGAGGACCTCGCACCTGATGACCTTGTCACGCTTGACCGTGCTGACTTGACGATGAATGTCGGCGATGAACCTGCTCAACCGAATCCATTAGAATATCATCTTTCCCCTATTAGTACAGGAATTTCACCCTTTGCGAGTGGTGAGAGTGGTGCAACTTTACGCGACTTCCAAGGTGAGCGTTTCTTGCGGTCACGAGCATTTTTAGAAGTACAGACGATCCCCCAAAAACAAGCCGCACGCGAACAAGCCTTCCTTGCTAGCTTCATGGTTGATCAATTTGATGCTACCGCGCGTGGGACCAAGTTATACTTACTTGGCTGGCATGATGAGTGGGAACGGGATATTGAATTTACAGGTGCAAACTGGAGTTCGGTGGATACCGCACTCTATATCATCGAATTGGATGTCACCGTTGAATTACCCCAAGAGACTGTCAACCTCACAACAGAATACTATACATGGATGACCCTTAATCGCAACGGCATTACTGAGGGGGGTACAGAAGACTTTAACCTCTTTGAGACACAAGAAGTTGAATATCGCTTTAATCCGATACAAGAGATGGTTATGGATGAGGTCGATAAGCTAATTGTCGAAGTCGATAGAGGGGGTGGCTACGCACAATCATTGATTGTTGAAGTGTATGATTGGGAGCGTGGCGAATATGATTTATTCACCTTCCGTGATGGAGACATCCTTGAATTTGAAAATCCAGAACGCTATCTCGGTATGGATAACATGGTGCAAGTGCGTCTGTATTATGAACAAGGTATCGGTACAGCCCGTGTACGGAAAATCCGCCTGACCCAAACGGGACGCTATAATTAAGGAGCAAGACACATGGACTATATTATACAAACAAAAGACATCAAAAAGTCATTCGGCACATTCCATGCTGTACGGGGTATCTCGATTGAAGTACCACAAGGGTCGATTTATGGCTTTGTCGGACCAAATGGTGCAGGCAAAACCACCACTATGCGGATTCTAACAACCCTTACTCGTCCCAGCAGTGGGGAAGCATGGGTTGCTGGACATTCTGTATTAGAAGACCGCCGCGCTGTACGCCGTTCGATTGGTTATATGCCTGATGAATTTGGGGTATATGAAGATTTGCGTGTATGGGAATATTTGGATTTCTTTGCGGCATGTTACGATATTCCAGAAAATCAACGTAAACAGTTAGTTGGCGATTTGCTGGAACTGGTTGACCTGAGTCATCGTCGTGAAGATATGGTTGATAAGCTCAGTAAAGGGATGAAGCAACGCCTCTCCCTCGCACGAACATTAGCACATGACCCACAAGTTCTTATTCTCGATGAACCTGCATCAGGTCTTGACCCGCGCGCCCGTGTTGAAATTCGGGAATTGCTGGGTGAGCTAGCCAATATGGGTAAGACAATCTTTTTCTCCTCACATATTTTGGCAGATGTGGAAGATATTTGCTCGCATATTGGGATTGTCGAAGCTGGAGAAATTATCATGCAAGGTAGCATTGACGAACTCAAAGTCCAACTTATGTCACACCGTGAGATTATGGTGACTGTCATGGATAATGATGTGGCGGAAAAAGTCGTCGGCATTGTTAAAGGCATAAAAGATGTCGTTGAAGCAGAAATCATCATTCCAAAGAATGGTCGCTCACGGGTAAGAGTGGATTTTGCTGGGACAGATGAAGAACTTGCCGACCTGAGTGGCAAATTATTTGCTGAAGGTATTACGATATTAGGCTTTAACGAAGAAGAAAAAGACCTTGAGCATATGTTCATGCGCGTTACACGGGGTCTTGTCACATAAGATTGGCATATAGACCTGATAAAACAATATCTCACCCTACACAATAATATTCACCCATTAGGATAATCGTTCCAAAATAGTGTGATAAGGGCAGAGTAAGATTACACATGGTTGCAATCCATATCTGTGTAGTGGAGAGATCTATCTCTCTACTACGAATTTTGAATTTGGTGCAATTACCCTCTATTATATGCCGAGCTAAATCCCCCCAATGGGTGTTGGCGGAATGGGGGTTGGTGGAATAGCTGTCGGGAGTGCCTGAGTTTCATATCCTGCACAATTCACTTTTACGTTGCCCAAGCCGATATTGATAGCATTAATAATCGGTTCTTGGCGTGCATAACTCAGTGACTCTTGGAGTACCGTCCACGCTTCATCGCATTGGTCAAGGAAGTAATGTGCCAAACCACGAATATAGTAACACTCCACTTCTTCTGTCCCGAGTTCCACACATTTCTCAAAAGAGTCAATCGAACTTTCATAATTACGGCGGTTATATTGTAATTGTCCGAGCATCCGCCATGCAGAGCCATAGACAGGGTCAATATCAAGCGCAGTTTCACAGAAGCCACTGGCGGTAATAAATTCGCCGACTGACGCATAGGTTTCACACATCCGCAGATAGGCTTTGGCATTATCAGGGTCAATCGTCAAAACACGACGATACACGCCAACTGCCATCTCTGGAAAGTCAATCGCGCGATATTGTGCTGCTAACTCAAAATATGGGGAAGCCAAACGGGGGTTAATCGAAACCGCTTCTTCCAATTGTTCAATCGCCTGTGAGTTACGTCCTGTATAAATCAGTGGAATTGAATAGGCACGATGGGTAAAGGCATCCAAGGGGTCTAACTCCACTGCCCGAATCCCCCGTTGGAGACCTTCTGCATAGCGTCCGATATTCGTATAAGCAACCGAGAGTGCCGCATGTAAGGGTGCGTAATTGGGGTTAATCTCCAAGCCAGAGACTGCTGTCGGAATCGCCGTTCCGGGGTCACTCCACATCAATGCACGGGCTTTGAGTGCATATCCGCGTACATCATTAGGGGCAACCTGTATCGCGCGTTCACCATAAGGTACAGCCCCATCAAAATCGCCTGTTTCGATGAGTAGTTTACCGTATTCATAGAGGTAATCAATATCATCAGGGCGTTGCTCAATCGCTAACTTAAATTCAATCAAAGCCGTATCGACATCGCCAGTCGTATATAGATTCATCCCTTTTTCGGCATGTTGGCTAGCGAAAAGTGTCGGAGTCGGTGCAATCCCTAAAGCCTCCAATGCCATATACTGCATCTGATTATAATTCTGCGATAGCGTAAAAAATGCACCCATCGCAAATACACCGACCAGTAAACCAATCAGGAACAAAGGCATCCCTGATAAGCCTCGTTTGCGGTTACTGAAAAATCGTTTGTTGTAGTCTCTTTTAATTTTGTGATTGGGTTTCATGGTCATTATTATCCGATTAACATCATCATCAGCTTAGTAGAATGGAATGGGAGCTGTCAAGACAAAGCACGAAAGTTTCATCAAGTCAACTATAGCGTCAACATCTGGTTGATAATCGGCTTGCCATAAACTGCGCCACCTGTGATGACGTTCAGATTAGGCAATGCTTGATAATCACCTGACCCATGTGTATGACCACATAATACCGTGACTTCGCATTGAGGATATTGCGAAACGATATCCAGCAAGGCATCCCCTATCGCTTTACAGGTAAAATGCGGTAAGTAGGGGTTATCATCAGTTGCCGATTCCCCTTCATGCCAACACGATTGTTGGAAAGGGGGTACATGTGTCACGACATAGACCTGTTGATATGTTTTACACACATTAGGCAAGATTTTCTTAAGATGCTTTCCTGCTTCATCACCTAATTTCCTCAGATTCCGTAAGCGGTCTTCGGCTGAAATATTGGCAAGTTCTTGAATCATGACATAATCATTGAGGAATACAGAGGATGTATAAAAGTCTCCAAAGCGTCCATCTGCCCAACCATCATGCCCAACGAGTGCAGTATTTTTATCCAGTTCAATATACTTTTCGAGGTTCAACCAATGCAAATTTTCAACATCTTGTGTCAGGCGAATGATACCTGCCCGTACATGCTGAATACTGCTGTGATAAAAGTCATGATTACCCAACACAAAATAAATCGGAATATCAAGTGTGTCAGCGATGCGGTGTAGATAATCATAGATACTGGGCGCTTCACCAATATCCCCAGATATAATATACGCATCAGGATTTTGTGATTTAACAGATTGCAAAAAGGTTTCTATCTGTTGTGTGCCTAAAAAGTTCAGGTGAATATCTGTAGACCAAGCAATACGAGCCATAAGCATTCTATCAAATTCGACGGGATGGGAAAATCATATACAGCGGTAATTCAAAGTCAGGCAAAATATCAGGTGCGGTTAAGGTATCGCCTATACCCAATTCTTCAACTTGTACCACATCATTTTGGAGCGTGTAAAGTTCCGCGCCAGCATCTTCAGCAAAAATGACCCAGACCATCGCTGTACCTTGCTCCAGATAAAGACGGATTTTATGTTCCAATTGCTCTAAAACATAATCATTTAAAATCACCTCAATCGCAATTGTCGGCGCACCTATGATGCGGTCATCAAGCTCACCTTGTTGCTGATTGCGAGATAAGAAGGATAAGGTGGGATGCAGAACTGTATTCGAATTGATGGTATAGCCTGTTCGCGCATCAAAGGTATACCCTAAATCATGTACATCACCATGATAACTGAGGCGCGCATAGAGTTGAGTCAGAATTTTAGATTGATATTTGGTATAGAGGGGGACTGGTTTCAGGTAGCCATTCATTAACTCAACAACAGCACCGTGTTTTGTAAGTTTTGGCAACTGTTCATTGTATTCATCTAAAGTGTATTGCTCGGACACGGTTCGCTTAACCTCTAATACTCATCATCAGGTTGGATTTGACGACGTTTGCGTGAATACACATACACAGGTTGATATTGCTGTTGGGGTTCTGGGTTTCCATAAATCGCGCGGTCAATGGTCTCGTTGAAGCCTGTAATTAGTCCGCGTAAGTGTTCACGGGCATATTGCAGACGTTTTTTGACTGTCGCCAGTGGAATATTTAGGCGTTCTGAAATTTCGCGTTGGGATTCCCCTTTAATGTAATAATCATGGGTGACATCGCGCTCTTTTTCAGGCAGTGCAGAAATAGCGATTTGGATACGATTGCGGAGTTCGGTTTCTTCCAGCAAATCTTCAGGAGATGGGTGGGATGAGGCAATGTCGTATTGCGCGTCAATCGGTTCGATAACAGGCAGTGTTTTACGGTTGATGCGGTCAGCTTGGGTCATCACAATTCGCTTTAACCATGACGGAAAGGCGTTCACATCCCGTAATTGACGAATCCGCTTATAGGCGACAAGGAAGGCTTCTTGGGTCACATCTTCTGCCAGTTGTTGATCGCCCAGTTTGCCATAAGCCACAGCATATGCCATGCCCTGAAAATCTTGCATCAGTTGATTAAATGCAGAGTTTCTATCATCTGTATCACCCGATTGTATGAGTTGAACCAGTTCAATATAAGTTGTCATTACTCTATATACCACCTATCTGCTCTTGCGAGACACCAATCAAATGCGGATTAGATATTGTTATTGTAACACGATTACGTGAGTGAAATCTTATAGGTTGTAATTTTCATGTAAATATCCCATCAGAAAATGACCAGTAGAAGATGAGTTTTGAACCGAATTCAAAGTTTCTGCGTATTAAGTGATAAGCGACTATAAAAAGGGAGATTATCATGCGAGACTACGACTTAGCAAAACAACATATGGCACAATCACAACAGACGGCACAAGCTCACAGTTTAACACGGGGTCAAGCAAACCCGCCATCAAAACCATTTGGCACGCGCTTATTATCTGTTTTACGTAAAGCAGATGCCACAATCGAAATGGACAGTGTCCCATCACAAACAATGGTGATAACACAATAA
>CAYGTY010000149.1:0-7293 GCA_964352825.1 uncultured Anaerolineaceae bacterium | reverse complement strand
AACATCAAGCTACAATGGGGTTGAATCTAAATGGTTATATAGGTAGCTGATTATGAAGATAACCCACGTCCACACAGCACGAACATTGGAAGAACCCATCTGTATCACGCTTGAAGAAGCTACAAAAATTATTCAGACTGGCAAAGTGACGACAGAGATTGGCTTGATGAATTGGGGGTCAAATTATACATTTTTGGTGGATGTGACACTCGACGAGACCAGTCTTTTGGCTGTCTATAAACCACGTCAAGGTGAACGCCCATTGTGGGATTTCCCTGATGGCACATTATCCAATCGTGAAACAGCAGCCTATGTCACCTCTGAGGCATTGGGCTGGGCAATCGTTCCGCCGACCATGCTCAGAGAAGGCTCGCGTGGGATTGGCTCACTCCAACTCTTTATTGACCATGACCCTGAAGAACATTACTTTACCATTGATAAACTGCGTCTGCGTAACCAATTGGAGCGTTTCGCAATTTTTGATGCCATCACCAATAATGCTGACCGCAAAGGCGGGCATTGTTTAATTGATGAAGACGAGCATCTATGGGGTATCGACCACGGACTGACCTTTAATTCTGCCAGCAAGCTCCGCACAGTCATCTGGGATTATGCAGGTCAAACCATTCCTGATGCGATTATGGATGACCTTGAAAAATTATGTAAACAGCTTGGTGATAGTGATGATGATTATCATAAGCAAATCACAGAGCTACTATCTGATACAGAGCTTCGTATGTTAAAGGTACGTGTTGAACGCCTTATCAGTGATAAAGTTTTTCCATTACCGGGGACAGGACCAAACCGCCCATGGCCCGCAGTTTAATCAAAGCCAAGGCTAGCCATCATAGAATATACGTAAGACCATCCGCCCAAGCCGTACCTCATCACCACTCTGTAAGGGGTAGTCTTGATGCGGATTGAGTTGCTGACCGTTTACAAAACTACCATTGTAACTATCCAAATCTGTTGCAATCGGTGGATGCGTTCCAACATCTAAGGATAAATGCAAGCGCGAAACCCCCAACTCTTGTGCATCAAAGTCTTCGAGGTCAATATCAGGATGAACACTAGGGTCATCGACATCCATCCGCCCAATGGTCACCTGACCTGCCCGCGAGATGGCAAGCGGTTCTGGCGCATTGCGAATATAAATCACAATCGGGTTAGAACTGGGTGCCGTTTTATTAATCTGAAGCATCCGTTCACGGTCTTTACCCAATTGTTTGGTCGAAACATTTTCTAATAAAGCACTGTACAAATCGTTATGACAATTTTCACAGACAATCACACCTGCACGATTGTCAAATTCACAAACAGGACATTTCATAGACATTCCCTTTTATCAATGCAATATTCTTATTGTACGCATAAACTAGCAAAATAAACCTTAAATTTGCTTCACATGTTTATATCGAATGAAGTAATCCCTCTATCTACACGACTTCTAAATACCCGGTGCTGGGAACTTCTCATGATAGTCTTTTATAGATTTGGTAATTTCATCACGGGCTTCGGCAGTTTCTCCCCAACCTAGATTATTCACTTCCACCCCTTCCAGTTGCTTATAGGTCATAAAGAAGTGTTTAACCTCATTTAAGAAGTGGGTAGGAATATCGGAAAAGGTTTTGATATGCTCAAAGTTAGGGTCATTAGCAGGAACAGCCAAAATTTTATAATCGGGTTCACCCTTATCAATCATCTTCAAAACAGCCAATGTCCGCGCCTCGACCACACATCCAGGGAAGGTCGCTTCATTCATCATCACCAGAATATCAGTTGGGTCGCCATCTTCAAAATAAGTCTGTGGGATAAAGCCATAATCACCAGGGTAATGTAAGGGACTATACAAGACGCGGTCTAGTTTGATAACGCCTGCGGTTTTGCTATATTCATATTTATTGCGACTGCCTTTAGGAACTTCAATCACAGCATAAACAACTTCTGGTGGATTGGGTCCCGATTTTAGATTGTGCCAAAGATGCAAAGACATAATTTACCCCTTATAATTTAATTAGAATAACATCTGTTCAGTTTACACTTAGTTTACAACTTGTTCAGGGTTTTCTTATACGATACCGTTACAGTTATTTTACCCACATTTATTTATTGAAAGGTAAACTCGTGTTTAGTAAGACATTGCGAGCATTTATAGGTAGTGTTGCACTCCTCATGATCGGTTTTATACTGGGTGGAACACTATCTCCTAGTATAGCGGATGAACCCGGAAGTCCGCGTGCAGAACTTGTCACAGAAGCAGAACGAATTTATGCGGATGTTTATAATCGCGTTGCACCAAGTGTTGTCTCTATCACAACCTCATCACGCGGTGGTGGTGATGACCAGTTTTTTGCTGATGGCTCAGGCTCGGGTTTTGTTGTAGACCAACTTGGACATATTGTTACGAACTTCCATGTCATTGACCAAGCCGAACGTATCGAAATTAACTTTTTTGATGGCACAATTGTTGAAGCGCAAGTCATTGGTATTGACCCTGATTCTGACCTAGCGGTGATTAAAGTTGCGCTATCAGCCGATAAACTTGTGCCTGTACCCTTGGGCAACTCCGATGATTTATTGGTTGGACAATCCGTTTTGGCAATGGGAAATCCATTCAACAAAGATTGGACATTAACTTATGGTATTATCAGCGCGCTGAATCGTACCATCATCGGCTTGAACAATTATTCAATCGGTGGTGTTATCCAAACCGATGCCGCTATCAATCCCGGTAACAGTGGTGGTCCATTGCTCAACTTGCGTGGCGAAGTCATCGGCGTAAACTCACAGATTGAGTTGCAAGGTGGGGTTCGTCAAAATGCAGGTGTGGGGTATGCGATTCCAAGTAATCTCGTGAACCGCGTCTTTAATGATATTATCAACTTTGGTCAGGTTCAATATAGCTATATCGGTATCA
Organism: uncultured Anaerolineaceae bacterium; assembly: GCA_964352825.1. Lineage (GTDB taxonomy): Bacteria > Chloroflexota > Anaerolineae > Aggregatilineales > Phototrophicaceae > UBA6055. The sequence goes on along the minus strand of CAYGTY010000149.1, from coordinate 4,376 downwards.
CCAACCGACCCATCGACCTCAACCTCATCCAAGAATTTAACCTCCCCAATAACATTCGTGGGGTGGCTGTCCGCCAAGTTCGTCCAAACACACCTGCCTCAAATGGTGGTTTGCAAACCATGAGTAACAGTATTATTGATGTGATTACCGCGGTTGACGGCATACAGATTCGTAGCTTTGATGAATTGGTGGGGTATCTCTCCATTTACACCCGTCCGGGACAAACCGTTCAACTCAGTGTGTATCGTGGTGGACAATTTGTCACGCTCAATGTAACGCTGGATGTTCGCCCAGGATAAGCTGAACACAAATTTTATCTATATTCAGAAGCCCTTCATGATGAATGAGGGGTTTTTGGTTTGCATCATAATTATTTTGCTTCCGATGCCAATACAGCCGCACTTTGTCGTTTACGATGAACCTGAGTCTGCTCAATGGTTGTGACTGTAACACCAACAATAACGAGAATACTGCCGACAACTTGTATCACAGACGGCACTTCACCAAAGAAAAATAGGGCAACAACAGCACTCAAGACCACCCCAATTTGCAAGATAATCGCCATTGCGGTTGCCGTAAATGTCTGTAAAGCAATATTAATCGGGATATGCCCCAACACCTGCGCCAAAATCGTCACCAATACAATCCACAGATAGCCCGTTGCTGAATAACCTGTAACTGGCGTATCGGTGAGGATAATAAAAAAAGTCGTCACAATCGTTGAACTCAGAAACACGACAAAGCTATAGAGTAAAGAGGGGATGTCGTTATTCAGTTTACGTCCAATCAGTAAGTAAATCCCAAAACAAACCGCCCCAAAAGAAGCCATGCCTGCCCCCAATAGGGGTTGTGTTCCTGCTTCAACTGCACTTAAACCACCAAAGCCAACCAGTACAACACCCACCACCGTCATTACAAGGCTAAACCAGAATTTACGCGAGAATATCGCCCCAAACAAAATAATTTCTGGCAAGACAATCCAAGCTGGAGTTGTTCGCCGTAATACACTCGAAACCAACACACTCGTATATTCGAGGGAAAGAAACAACATAAACAGATTCATCGCCAACCAAAATCCAGCGATTAAAGATAAGCCCCACTGTTTTAAGGTTAAACTGTATAAATCTTGACGATAACGCACCCAAACAATCGGGAATAATCCGAAGGTAATCAGCCATAGACGTACAAACAATATCACCAATGACGGCACACCCTCGCCTTGTGTAATACGTATAGCGATAGGAGTGAGCCCAGCCGAAAAGATAATGATGAGAACCATGAACATACTGCGCTGAGAGGACATGTGTTGGGGTGTTTCCGATGATTGGATAGACAATCCATGTATCCTAACATAGCAGGTAGAGCTTCGCTAGCATATACAATGACTATCGCCCCTATTGAACAGATGATAACCTATTGTTTTATGTTCTGTTTGCGATATAAGCTTTATACTAAATAAAAACGCTATTGACAGTCCAATAGGAAAACCATCTATGCCTCATTTTTCATCACAAACACCACTCGTATCTGTTATTATCCCGACTTATAACCTCGCTCAATATATCGTCGAGACGCTAGAAAGTGTCTTGATGCAAACTTATGCCAATATGGAAGTCATCATTATTGATGATGGGTCACAAGATCATACAGATGAAGTCCTCGCGCCTTATATGGATAAAATCATTTATGTCTATCAAGACAATCAGGGCATATCGACAACCTATAATAATGCGATTGCGATGGCAAAGGGTGAATTGGTTTGCTTTCTGGAAGCCGATGATTATTGGACGACAACCGATAAAGTCCAAAAACAGGTTGACTTATTTTTAGCGGACCCATCCATAGACTATAATCTGACAGGTTGGCAAGATGTTGACCCCAGTGGTGAGAAAATATTAAATATCGTCACTTTTTGGGATAGAGCACCCAATCTGACAATTCACGAATGGTTTTTGTGGCTACCGACACGCTTACAATGTCTAATGGTCACAAAAGCCTGTTTGGTCGATATTGGTGGGTTTGATGTCAAATATCGCTATGCAATGGATGTGGAATTATTCTTGAATATTGCTGTGAGTGGATATAAGGGGTCATGGTTACGCGAGATAACAACCGCTTATCGCATTCATCCCATTAGCACCTCACATACCAAACGGGTACAACAAGGTGATGAAGCAATGGCGATCATTGAATATTATGTTCATCACGACTCGTTACCTGAGGATATTCGTAAAGCAAGTAAGGTATACCTCTTTTTTAAGTATCTATTATTTATGCGCTCCACTGTTTTAAATGGGTATCCTGATGATGCTTTACGCTATGCAAAAAAGTCATTTGATAATGTGTGGTTTGCACGCGAATATTCAGTTTATGACCTCGCGACCTATACAGGTGATAATTTTAGCTATAGTCCAGAACAAATGACGGAATACCCTGAAGTCATTCAACTACTACGACGAGCCTTCCCAATGGCAGATGAGGTTATACTTAGCTATCGTTTATCCATCGAGACAGATACATTACTACACTGGTGGGTGTGTATCTGGTGGCGGTATTATCATTACATGACACCTGAAAACATCGAAACACCCATTGACCGCCATGAACAAATATTCAGGGATTATGCGATTGCGTATTATCAAGATAAATCCATTGAGGAGATTATTCACATCGCCCGATTTTCTATTTTAGCCTCCCCTTTACAGGTCAATGAGAGAAGCATTTCCGCAATTGACCTGTTTTGGAAAGAACTTAAAGACTACAAAATCATTTCAGCAACAGCCGATGCGTCTCACCTGATTGATTTATATACTGCTATTGCAACACGTGCCTTATATTTCCAAGAGTGGGATATTGTACGTCAAGCATTGGCAGAGGCAGTCAAGCATACCCAGCTACAGACTATCGGGAAATTGAGTAAATTTGGACTGTCCTTTGCAGGGTTTATTGGAAGAAAAATAATAGGGCGAGCCTAAATAACACTGTGCAGACATCGCCCTTGATTTACGTAAATCAATTATCCTGCATTAAATTAACAGTATCGTATTCATAAGTCGTTATTTCATAGGGATAACCCCACGGGTCGCGAAAGTAAATTGACCAAGATAACTGATGGTCAACAATAGCTGTGTCCTGTGTCAACTTCACACCGCGGTGATTAGATAAACCGAGTTCTTCGACCCGTCCAGCAAATTCCATAAAGCCCTCAGCATCCACCCGAAAGGCAAGAGTTACAAAACCCGTCACTTGTTGGGGTGGCTTACCTTTGAAGACCGCTAACTTTGTCCCTGCATCGGCAGTCGTGAGCATCAAAGGACCTGACTCTGCCCAAAACTCAAACTCAGGTATAATCTCTAAGCCAAAGACCTTTTGATACCATGCCGCCGCCTCATATTGATCAGGCACAATCAGTTCAACATGGTCAATTTGTTGTACACGAAACATCTTTTTATCCTCTATAAACGATGGTTGTCTACAAATTTATCAGGTTCGCCATGAATGAAGATGTTATTATCAATAAAGGTGCGCGGGAAACCATGACGGAAACCTGATGCTTGGGCAAGGGCTTGATAATCTTCGTCGCTTAATTGCCAATCCAAACAAGCAAGATTATCTTCCAGTTGCCTGGCTGTTCGTGCACCTAAGATGGGGATAATTTGCGCTTCTGGATTTTGACGTACCCAATTGAGGCAGACCTGCGCGCGACTGACATCATATTTCTGTGCAAGTTCAGCCACTTTATCAATGACGTTTTGTTCAGCTTCAGTCACAGTGACTTCATCAGGGTTATCACGCGTCGGTCCATCGTGGTCGCTATCCTTGCTATATTTACCGAGTAGCTTACCTGCTCGTAAGATGCCCCAAGGCAAGACGGTAATATCAAGCGCACCTGCCATCGGGATAATTTCATTTTCGATACTGCGCCCAACCAAATCATAGGGGACCTGAATGCCGATAGGTCTTGTCCAGCCCATTGTTTCAGCTTTTGCAACAGCATAACCAATCACCCATGCTGGCGTATCGGAAAAGGCGAAATAATTAACTTTGCCCTGTCGCACAAGGTCATCCATCGCGCGTAAGACTTCTTCCACAGGGGTTAATTTGTCCCATGCGTGCAGATAGTAGAGGTCGATATAATCTGTATCAAGGCGTTTGAGGCTGGCTTCTACGGCGTGCATCATATTTTTGCGACTGTTGCCATAATGGCTGGGGCGCATCCCTGTATCGGGTGTGGCGAGGGTATATTTTGTTGCCAGCACAAAGTGTTCACGATCACTATGAATAAATTCACCCACAAGTTTTTCGCTACTGCCATTGGTATAGAGGTTGGCTGTATCAATGAAGTTACCACCTGCCCCTGTAAATAGGTCAAATTG
>CAYGTY010000148.1:13460-15532 GCA_964352825.1 uncultured Anaerolineaceae bacterium | reverse complement strand
CCACAGAGCAATAGAAAAACGCCGACTATCCGTATCAATCGTTGCATAAATTATTATCCTGAATCACTTGTCCTCTTGATTATAGTATATAAATAATTGAAGATATAACCTGACGCTTAACCCATGCTTACTATGTGTTTCAATCTTTATCGAAACTTAATCCATTTCAGACATTCTGCCCCTTACTGACTTAAAAAAAGTTGTGTACAATATTTCAGGAACTTTTGTTCTAACCACGACAGAGTATGGGAGTTCATATTGGGTCAGAAAACAAAAGAACGTCCTCAAAAAAGTGAGTTCACAATTGAGGGTATACGTCAATATAATCAAACAAGTCCAGTCCGCTGGATCATTTCGCATGTTTTAGAGCATAAACGCTATTTCTTCGGTGGCTTATTCGGGTTTTTGTCAGGCTATATTGCCTTTTCGGTGGCTCGGATGTTATTCGGTGAAGGGGTACAGCTCATTATTGACCAATCGGAGATGGCGGCAGTGATTGCCTTAAGTCTTGCGGTATTGGTAGCATCAGTTTGGGATGGGATTGGCTCATTGATTGGGTCATTATCGCTGGTTGTCTTGGGTAATCGCCTAGAACGCGATTCACGTCATGAATTATATGTCAGCCTATTAGGGAAAAGCCAAACCTTCCATGATCAACAACGGGTCGGGGATATTATGGCGCGCGCGACCGATGATGTGCGTCAACTCAATGCGGTGATTCAACCGGGTGTTATCTTCGTTTTTGATATGATACTGGGATTCCTTGTGCCGATGTTTTTCATTGCGACGATTAATCTCGAATTATTGATTGTTCCAATCGGCTTTCTCTTATCTTATATCGTCGTTGTTCGGCGGTATATTGCGCGCCTTGAACCTGTTGTGATGGATCAACGTCAACAATATGGTGTCCTCAATGCACGCCTCGAAGAAACCATCAGCGGGATTGAGATTGTCAAAGTGGCAGCACAGGAGATGGAAGAACGCAAGAAGTTCCGTCGTAATGCCAAGAAGTTCCGCGATTACTTCGTCCAACAAGGTAAAATCGAAGCGGCATACCTCCCCTTGCTTATGTTTGGGATTGCCTTCGGTCTGATGTTCCTACATGCTTTAAACATGTATGACAGAGGGATTTTGAATATTGCTGATATTATCGCGGTGACGGGTTTGATGGGTGTCCTCAAGTTCCCTGTCTTCATCTCACTCTTCTCCATCAGCCTCTTACAATTGGGGATTGCTGGCGCACGTCGTATCCTCGAATTGATGGAACAAGAATCCGATATTGATGAAAACGTCGATGGACGTAGTGAAGTCGTCGAAGGTGCAATTGAGTTCCAGAATGTCACCTTCAAATTTGGCGATAAAACGATATTAGAAGACATTTCATTTAAGGTTGATCCAGGGCAAACGGTTGCGATTGTGGGTCAGACGGGTGCGGGTAAATCGACCCTGACCCAGTTGGTCACACGGACTTATGATGTCAATGAGGGCAAGGTGCTGATTGATGGTATTGATGTCCGCGACTGGAATTTGAATGCTTTGCGCTCACAGATGGGTAAGATTGAACAAGACATCTTCTTATTCTCACGCTCGGTTGCCGAAAATATCGCCTTTGGTGTCGAAGACGCAAGCCAAGAAGACATCGAACACGCCGCAAAAGAAGCTCAAGCCCATGACTTTATCTTATCCTTCAATGAGGGCTATGATAGTGAAATCGGTGAACGGGGTGTAACACTATCAGGTGGTCAACGGCAACGCCTTGCACTCGCTCGTGCCTTCCTGACACAACCGAATATCTTGATTTTGGACGATTCCACTAGCGCGATTGATAGTGCGACAGAAGATGAAATCCAGAAAGCGATGCGACGCGCTCAAGAGGGACGGACAACCATTCTGATTACGCATCGTTTGTCACAGATTCGCTGGGCAGACCGCATCATTGTGCTAGAAAACGGTAAGGTGATTGCCAACGGCTCGCATGAAGATTTGCTCAATTCGTCACCCCATTATCGTCGTATCTTCGCGCGTTACACAACAGCATCAACACCCGAACGCACCGAAGAACCGACACTATA
>CAYGTY010000148.1:0-13360 GCA_964352825.1 uncultured Anaerolineaceae bacterium | reverse complement strand
TCGCGCGTTACACAACAGCATCAACACCCGAACGCACCGAAGAACCGACACTATAATCAGTGATATTTCATGTAGGGGAGGGTTTGCAAACTTCCCCTACGCACATCTTTCAATTTACAGAATTGATGTATTTGTAAAATTTGACATGTCTTTAGAAATAATTTTGGACATATACCTTGAGTCTCGGACAAGGCAAGCCGTTGTCCCTACAGGGTTTCGTAGGGTTTAGACCTGTCTCAACCGTGATTTCCCCAATTTATTTCGAGACTTTACAATTATAGGGAGAAACAAATTTATGGGCTTTATTATGGATGGGCTGAATGCCGAGGACTACGACCGTAATTATACCGATACGGAACTGGTCAAGCGTATTCTGGGATACTTCCGCCCGCATTTACCCAAAATGGTCATTGTCTCAGCAGTGGTCTTTGTCAGTTCACTGATGGATTTGGCATTGCCGATTGTGATTTCAGCAGCGATTGATAATCTACAACTCTCGCCTGAAACTTTTGACCCCATTGGCACAACAGCCATATTAGCAGGGGTTGCTAGTCTCGGTTGGGTCGCTAACTTGATTCGTCAATGGCTATCTGCCGAAGCAGTTGGAGATGTTACGCTCGAATTACGCGAAGATGCCTTTAATGCAGTCACAGAACGCGATATGTCTTTTTATGACAAATATCCGACAGGCAAAATCGTCAGCCGTGTATTATCGGATACACAAGGCTTTTCGGAAACAGTACGCTTGAGCATCAACTTGATGAGTCAAATTTTGTTGGTGGTTCTGCTGATTCTCTATCTCTTCACAGTCAATGTACAGATGACGCTGATTCTGTTGACGATTATGCCCTTCATTATCTTCACGGCACTCAAGTTTCGGAATATCGCACGGACGACTGTCACCAACTCACGCCGACAATTGGCAACCGTCAATGCACATGTGCAAGAGTCGATTAGTGGGATTGGTGTAGCAAAAGCATTCCGTCGCGAAAATATGATTTATGAAGAATTCAATGATGTGAATAAGAAGTTCTACAATGTTGAACGGATTAATGGCTTTGTCTTTGGAAGCATCTTCCCGATTCTGATTACGATTGCTGGCTTTGGTGTATCAGCGATTGTCTGGTTTGGAATTAACCTCGCCCAACAAGAGGTGCTAACAGCAGGGCAATGGTTCTTGTTCATTCAAGGGATGGGCATGGTCTGGTTTCCATTGACCAGTATCGCCTCTTTCTGGAGTCAGTTCCAACTCGGTCTGGCAGCAGGTGAACGGGTGTTTGCGTTACTTGATGCTGACCCTAAGGTGAAGCAAACCGCAGATATGCAAGTCGCAGCTATCAAAGGCGAAATCAGCTTTCAAGATATGGACTTTGCCTATAACGAAGGCGAACAAGTCCTAAAGGAATTCAACCTTACCATCAATGCAGGCGAAACCCTTGCACTGGTCGGGCATACGGGTTCAGGTAAATCGAGTATCGCGAAGCTGATTAACCGCTTCTATGAATTTCAAGAGGGTAACTTGCTGATTGATGGACAAGACATCCGCACCTTCAACCTACCCAGTTATCGCTCGCAGTTGGGTGTGGTCACACAAACCCCGTTCCTATTCGATGGTACAGTCATGGATAATATCCGTTATGGTCGCCCAAATGCTACCGATGACGAAGTTGTGACGGCGGCGAATCAAGTTGGGCGTGGTGATTGGCTCGTGAGCTTGCAAGATGGTTTACAGACCGAAGTCGGGGAACGTGGAAGTAGCTTGTCAATGGGGCAACGTCAACTGGTTGCGATTGCGCGGGTGCTGTTACAAGACCCTGCAATTTTCATCCTTGATGAAGCGACTGCCAGCATTGACCCACTGACCGAAACTTTGATTCAAGAAGGGCTGGAAGTATTGCTCGGTAACCGTACCTCAATCGTGATTGCTCATCGCTTGTCTACGATTCAGAATGCCAACCGCATCATCGTGCTTGACCACGGTAACATCATCGAATCAGGCACACATGACGAACTCATGGAGTCAGGCGGACACTACGCCACACTCTATGATTCCTTCTTCCGCCACCAAAGCCTCGATTATATCGAAAGTCTCGCTGGCTAATTTTCACAACATCTCTAGGGGAGGTATTCACTGCCTCTCCTATATCATCCCCACTATGAAGTAAAATCTATTTAAAGTTGAACTCTTTTTTCACCTCATATATCTAATTTGGTTGGACGACATATAGGAGCATCCCCATGAAGCACTATTTGGTAATCACACCTGATTCTCTGATCGACGCGCTATTAAGTGAGTCGAGGCGTTTGATGAAGGACGTGTATGAGCGTGATGTTGAGTTGCTATATTATCGTATGCAAACCAAACAGACATTGGATAATCCGCGGCGGATTTTTATTAAAGGGGATGGACAAGTTATTGAAGCCGAAGTCAAACCGCATATTACTTTAGTGCAAAATATCGAACTGGAAAACGCCAGCGATTTTGTTCATCAAGCCAAAGCAATATGTTCATCCTATAAGCCATTTGAGCTTGAGTATAAAGGTGTAGGCAATTATGGCATGGATTTTACGTTTTATGTGGCGTTTAAGCGGAATGAAATATTAGAGGAAATCCGCGAAAGACTGTTGGAGATATGCAGAGATTACATGTCAGCAGAAGCATATGATCAGCATATTGCCGACACTTATGTCCCCCATGCAACCGTGATATATGACGACATCGATTCTGAAAAAGTCTTGCAGGCATATGACCTTCTTGATCGATCAAAGTTTAGTCAGGGTGTATCTGTGGGTGAGATTGTTTTGTGGGGGGCATCGTCAACAGAGGACGTTGTCGCTCGATTTAAACTTGGTTAATAAACATGCAGAGCTCTCATAGTCCATAGAATGATAACCAACACCCTCAGTAAATAGTTGCTTCTATTTATCCTAACAAAATAACAAAACCCAGTCGAATCATTAGACAATTTGATGTTTTTTGATGCCAAAGACGGTATATTCCAGAGACCTTATTCTTAAAATATTTTTCTGGAGATACGCATGGCATTCAAAATCAAGAAGCGCGGTAAATTAACCTATTACTACGAAAGTGATGACCCTGTTTTATCAAATATGGTGGTTGAAGAACAACCCGATGGTGACCTCCGAATTTGCTTTTCGGGTCTGACGGGTGGCTATTCGGCAACGGGTATCCTCAAGCTGGATGATGTGGCGTTTATGAACCCCGAAGTGGAGATTCCGCTGGTGTTCCAATGTTGGGAGATGTGGTTACAAGAAGCAGGGATTTGTGACTCGATTGCCGATGTTGATTTTATTGAGATGCACGCCTTTGGCTGTCAACCCAAGTCGCCTAGTCCACATCTTGACCCAGCAGGCTATCAAGCGGAGTTGGAACGTCTGCGCGGTGCATATGCCAAAGCCTATCGTAATTTCTTCAAAGAAAACTGCCCCGAGAATGGTGTACCTGCGCGCTTTACCGTACATGTTGTTGATGTTCCCGACCAAGCCGCATCCTATGAATTTTATGGGACTGCGCTCTATCAAAAATCGCTTCAAACATAGGAGGATTCGCTCATGCCACAATATGATATCGTGTTAAAGGGTGGTCATGTCATCGACCCGAAGAATCAAATTAATCAAGTGATGGATGTTGCTGTTACAGGTGATCGTATCGCAAAAGTCGCAACTGATATTCCCTCATCCGAAGCAAAGCAAGTGATTGATGTGAGTGGGTTATATATCACCCCCGGGCTAATTGATATTCACGTTCATGTCCATCATACGCGTGAACCAATGGGGCTTCCCGAGGGGCTGAGTGTGGTGGCTGACCATCATATGTTTCGCTCTGGGGTGACAACGGTGGTTGATACAGGCACAGCAGGCGCAAAACACTTCCTGCACTTCAAGCGCACGGTGATTGATGTTGCCAAAACCCGTATCTTAGCGTTTATCAATATTGTGAATTCTGGGATGATTGGCGATTGGGAGCAAGACATCAATGAGATGGATGCAGAACTTGCCGCCTCAATTGTCCTCGCGTATCCTGATGAATGCGTCGGTATCAAAACAGCCCATTACTGGACACATGAACCCTATGATGATGCTCATCCGCCGTGGGTCGCCGTTGACCGTGCTTTAGAAGCATCCGATATTTGCAAGAAACCCCTTATGGTCGATTTTTGGCATCGTCCAGACCGCACCTATCAAGAATTATTGCAGAAGATGCAAGCTGGTGATATTCATACCCATATGTATGCCCAGCAATTCCCGATTTTAGATGAAAATAATCGCCCCAATGACTTTTTATTTGAGGCACGGGAGCGCGGTATTATTTTTGATGTTGGACATGGTGCTGGGAGCTTCTGGTTTCGTAATGGTGTTCCTGCCATGCAAGGTGGCTGGGGACCAGATTCCATCAGTACCGATTTACACATTGGCAATATCAATGGGGTTGTCTTAGATATGATAACCACCATGTCGAAATTTTTGGTGATGGGGATGCCCCTGCAAGAAGTAATTTATCGCTCCACGGTGACCCCTGCCGAAGAAATTGGTCGTCCTGAATTAGGGACATTGAGTGAAGGTGCAGAAGCTGATATTGCGGTCTTACAATTGCATGAAGGCAAGTTCGGTTATGTCGATTGTGGTAAGGCAAAGTTGATGGGCAATCAGAAACTCACCTGTGCCATGACACTCCGCGCAGGCGATATTGTCTATGACCCAGAAGGGTTATCCATGCCATTATGGGAAGATGCCCCCGAAGCCTATTGGCATATCCGTCACCCCAAAACAAAAGCTGAGGAAGAACAATCATGACAAATTATGAGTCACTGGGTATACGTCCCATCATCAATGCCTGTGCGACCCTCACCCGCTTGGGTGGGTCACTGATGCCTCCTGAGGTCATTCAAGCGATGGCGGATGCAGCGCAATGTTTTATCGATTTACCCGAATTACAGATTCGAGTCGGCAAACGTCTAGCCGAACTCACGCATAACGAAGCGGCTTATGTCTGTACAGGCGCGGCGGCGGGATTGGTTTTAGCGACGGCTGTTTGTGTGACCGAGTGTAACCTCGATTTAATTCATCGCTTCCCACATTTAGATGGGCTAAAAGATGAGGTACTTGTGCATCGGATGCACCGTAATGGTTATGCTTATGCCGTCAAACAAGTTGGCGTAAAGTACATTGAATTTGGTGATGAAGATGGCGCAGCCCCTGCTGATTTAGAAGAATTGATTTCTCCGAAAACAGCGGCGATATTTTGGTTTCAGGGTGCGATGAATCACGCTGGGGAAATTCCGCTAGCGGATGTGATTGAGATTGCCAATAAACACGGTATTCCTGTTGTCGTCGATGGGGCAGCACAAGTCCCCCCTGTTGAGAATCTATGGCGATTTACCGAAATGGGGGCATCACTTGCAATTTTCAGTGGTGGGAAAGATATGCGTGGACCGCAAGCCAGTGGGCTGATTGTGGGTAAAGCACAATATATTGATGCGATTCGCCATCATGCCAGCCCAAATCAAGGGATTGGTCGCCCGATGAAGGTCGGTAAAGAAGAGATGATGGGTTTATTGGCGGCAGTTGAACGTTACCTGAACCTAGATCATGATGCCCGTGAAGCCTATTGTGAATCTACTGTGAAAGACTGGTGTAGTGCTTTTAATCAGCTAGACGGTATTGTTGCCGAACGCGATTTCCCGAATGAAGCAGGGCAACCTTTGGCATGGTGTTTGATGACAGTTGATGCTGCGGTCTGTGGGTTGACTCGTGATGCCATTGTGGATGCCCTACTGGATGGCGACCCTGCAATCTCAGTTGCGCCCACAGGTGACACCCAAATCCACCTCAACCCGATGACACTTGAACACGGTGAAGAGCAAATTGTCCAAGACCGATTCATCGAAATTATCAAGCAGGAGCAACCATGAAAATATTAGTGATTGGTGGCAGTGGTTTAGTCGGCTCAATGATTACACCCTATTTAAAACAAGAGCATGACATCACTGTTTTTGACCTACAAGCACCGTCCGACCCTGAGCTTAGTTATCATCAAGGGAATATCACAAAATTTGATGACCTTGCGAGTGCAATGACAGGTATGGAGGGACTCGTTTATATGGCGATGGGTAGTCTCGAATGGGATACGATACGCGGGATTGAAACCGCCTATGATATTAATATCAAAGGGATTCATCTAGCGCTCAAAGCTGCTCATGAAGCTGGCGTAAAGCAAGCTGTCTACACCAGTAGTATGTCGGTTTATTCAAATTTGATGGGGCGCACCTTCCCTGATGAAACCATGCCCACCGATGCCCATGACCTCTATGGCTTTACCAAACGGATGGGCGAAGAAGTCTGTATCAATGCCGTGCGGAATTGGGGATTACATATCAATGCCCTACGCTTGTGCTTCCCAACCCCTGATGATGACATTCATGATGTGGATGAAGATAAACAACTGCTCGCAACCCGTGCCAGTGATGTTGCCCGTGCGATTTCGGCAGGATTAGGATTGCAGGCGCGATTCCAGAGCTTCATGATTAGCGGTGACTTTGAAGAAAAGATGCTCAATATGTCCAAAGCGAAAACGATGCTCAATTGGCAACCGACAGCGCGTTAGTTTTTTTATAAGGGTGACTCGCCCCTACCCAATATTGTATTGTGAGTAGGGGCAGGTTGTGGAGCTTACTGTATTTTCCAGATTGTACCGTCAGCACGGTCTTCGAGGATAATGCCCATACCCGCTAGTTCATCGCGGATTTCATCACTACGGGCGTAATTTTTCTCGGCACGAGCTTGAGCGCGCATCGCAATCAACATTTCAATCAATGAGGCTTCGCGTTGACTATCCCCACTCGCACTAACTTCAATTGCAGGAACTAAACCTAAGACATCACCACCGATTTCTGTGTAGGTCGCATCAATAGCTTTTAATGTCGAAAGTCCAACTTCCATATCACCATTGAGCAAGGTGTTGACATCACGCGTTAAATCTTGCAATACAGCAATCGCGCGTGGTGAATTAAAGTCATCATCCATCACTTGTGTAAATTCAGTTTTGGCACGGTCAAGGCGTTCCAAGAAGCCGTTGCCATCATCTGTTTCGGGTGCATTGTTCATACTCTGACGGGTCAAGCGCACCGCATTCATCATCCGTTCCCAGCCAGCCTTTGCCGAGCTTAAGGAATCATCACCATACACAACAGGGTTACTATAATGTGAGGTCAAGATAAAGTAGCGCAATTCTTGTGGACGGTAGGTCTTGAGTGCATCTTTAATTGTCACAAAATTGCCCAGCGACTTACTCATCTTGACAGGGATGCCTTCAAACTCATCCATGACCATCAAGCTACCTGTCAGCATCCAGTAATTTGCAAATGCTTGACCGTTGGCACATTCACTTTGGGCAATTTCATTTTCATTATGTGGGTAGATATTATCAATCCCACCCCCATGAATATCAAAGTTTGCACCGAGGTATTTATGCGCCATCGCAGAACATTCAATATGCCACCCAGGGAAACCAGATCCCCACGGGCTATTCCAGCGCAAGATATGGTCAGGGTCGGCTTTTTTCCAAAGTGCAAAGTCCGCAGGATGCCGTTTGTTGCTCTCTGCCAAGTCTCTTGTTTCGTCTTGTTGGTCTTCAAGCCGACGATTGGAGAGTTTTCCATAATCATCGTCACTCGAAACATCAAAATAGACACTGCCATCAGATTCATAGGCATTACCGTTAGCAATCAAGGTTTCAATCATCTCGATTTGCTCAGGCACATGACCACTTGCGCGAGGTGAAATATCAGGGCGTGTTACACCGAGTGCGTCCATGTCTTCAAAGTAACTGCGGGTAAAGGTCTCGACAAGTTGCATCGGCTTTGCATTTACTTTAGCTGCCCGAGCAATAACTCTATCTTCATCATTTTCGCGCAGATGCCCAACATCGGTAATGTTCTGAACATAGAGCACTTTATTACCGCGATAGCGTAAGTAGCGCACAACAACATCAAATGACACATAGGTTGAGGCGTGACCAAGATGAGAATTATCATAAACAGTTGGACCACAGACATACATGCCGACGTATCCCTCTGTGATGGGTTTAAACTGTTGTTTTTCGCGTCCTAGCACGTTAAAGATATTCAATGCCATTGTATCGCTTTCTCCTTTTAAAAATCCTGACAAACAGGTATTCATTGTAACAGACGATGAGGATGTAAGTTTAGGGTATGGGTTGATTAGAATCTAGTAAGTTGGATGAATATAAATCAAACCCGTCATTTTGAGGCGGTCAGACAGCAGGATCTTACACATTATGTCAAGAAGTCGATTTACGATTCATATCAATGAGAGTGATTGCTTCATCAAAGCTATCCACAAAATCATAAGATCGGCTTTTCTCTGTATACATACGCTTTAATGCACGCACCATCACCTGAATAGTTAAAGGCGCATTGATGAACACACCCAGCCCCCCATTCGCATCTGATGGACGTTGCCCCACACGATGCAATATTTCGGTCAGACCATTAGGGATTTCATCACAATCGCTCATATCCAAAATTAAATCAACCCGTTGATTCGCCTCAGTATATTTTTCCCAAGAGGCTTGATCAACTTCATAAAATTGTTCCCATGTCCACTCCCCATAAAATATATAAATGATGATGGATGGGTCATTATGATAAGGTGCTACAGTTACAGGCATATTTTTTGTCTTTGTTATACAACACGTAATTATCCTACAGCCTTATGATTAATTTAATCATTAAGAGTTGTTTTAGAAAGCCCTCGCTATTCTCTCAAAAGTAATTAAGTAAGACATGAGAACATCATCCAATATCCGTTGTGTAGTATGATAAATCATTATATGATGACCTTCTATATTGATAAAATCGAAGGAAATAGATACATGTTACGTTATTTCATTATGATGACATTGATGCTGATGCTTGCCGCCTGTGGTGGTACACCATCGAATGACGAAACAACATCGGATACAGCGAATAACCCCGCCCCAACAGTAGATAGTCAAGATGCGCCTGTCGAGGGAGAATCTGAAGAAGCCGAAGAGATGCCCTTTGTACTCAATGTAACAGGTGCAGAAACCTTTGACTTTGAAGTGAATCCTGTTTTTGGATGCGTTGAAGACGAAATTACAATTACAACCTTTACTCAAGCCCCCAAGCTAGACATCTATATGAAAGCTGACATAACAGAAGGCACATACCCGCTTGCATCATTTGATGCCAATGCAGGGGCAGGCTCAGTCGAAGATGCTGTGGTTGTGAGTGTAGCAGGTGAAGTACCCGGTGGTGGTGAACGCCACAATTTCTACTTTACTGAGAATCAAGGCGAGTTCATTATTAAAGAGATGCCGACAGAAGCAGGCGAACTATTTGTCGCGACGTTAACAGGGTCACTCCAAGATAATGATGGCGAAGAAATTACCGTTTCTGCCAATTTTAATATCGAGACAAGTAGTACATACTTTATGGACTGCTCACTTTAATAGAGTTGCTTTGTCAACTTAGGAGAAACTTTGATGGATTTACAAGTCATTCATGACCACATTATTCAACTCGCACATCACGCTGGCACAGTGATTATGGATTATTATGATAAACCCATCGAACAATCGACCAAGTCAAATGCTGCTGATATTGTGACGATTGCTGATAAAGAAACTGAAAAACTGATTGTCAGCGAGTTACTCAAGCACTATCCAGAGCATCATATTGTTGGTGAAGAAGGGGGTGGGCAAGGCGCATCTGTGGAGTCTGCCACCTACTTCTGGTATGTAGACCCAATTGACGGGACAACCAATTATGCAAGTAAAATTCCACATTTTGCAACCAGTATCGCCCTAGCTGACCGTGATATGAATCCCTTGGTTGCTGTTGTCTATGACCCCAGCAAAGATGAGTTATTTAGCGCGATTCGTGGACAAGGTGCTTGGTGTGATGGGATGTTATTGCAGGTATCTTCTGCCACAGAGTTATCCCAATCGATTGTTGCTAGTGGTTTCCCTTATACCAAATGGACAGATGCAGATAATAACCTCGCCGAATGGGGGCGGTTTGTTACCCGTGTTCGTGGTGTACGGCGGACAGGTTCGGCGGCATTAGATGCTTGTTATGTTGCGGCTGGTCGATTTGAGGGTTATTGGGAACGGCACATCAACTCATGGGATATTGCGGCAGGGGCGTTATTAGTACAAGAAGCAGGTGGCACAGTCACCAACTACTCAGGACAAACACCCGACCGCTACCTCGATAAACGCGAAATTCTCATGAGCAATGGACATGTTCATCAAGAGATGGTCAAACTTCTGACGTACTCATGAATTTGATACTTTGGACGAAAACCAACTGAGGCATATGAGGCAACTGAAGCTGGGGTTTTATCTTGCATTGGTTTGAGGACGGATGCCATCAATACCTTTGTAATCTCCTGAATTAGAATCTATCGCCTGTTGATATAAACTGACTATGTTCTTGATTTGATGGTCTAAAGTGAAGGATTGGCGTATCCGTTGTTGTCCAGCCTCTCCCATCTTTTTACACAGCGCATCGTCTGTTAATAAATTATAGAGGTGAGTAGCGAAGGTATCTGTATCAAAGGGATTGATGATATATCCTGTTTCACCATCGATAACCACTTCTTGCGAGCCACCAAACTGAGTCGCAATCACAGGTAAACCAACTGCCATCGCCTCTAAATTGACTGTTGGGAAGGTATCAAATATCACAGATGGTACAACCGCAACATCCGCTAAATGGTAGGCAGATACCAACTCCTCACCACTCAACCAACCCCCTGAGGTAATAAATGGGCGCAAGTGTTGGAACTCTACAGGAATCTGCTTTTCGATGTCTCCAGAAGTCAAAACCAAAAGGCGCAGATTAGGCAAACGCTCGGTTAAACGGCTCATAGCAGATAGCAATTGTTTTGTCCCTTTATGCGAGGTCAAACGCCCTGCAATCAAAATCACTTTTTTATCTTGTAATCCTAATTCCTGAGCTAAGCGATTAACAGCATTCTGATTCACAGTCGCCCAGTCGTTGACCTCAATTCCATTATGGATGACCGCGAATAGGGGTAGACCATTGATAGCATGGGCATCAGCAAGGGCTTGGCTCGGTGTGGTGCGGATGTTAACAAAATTAGAAAGATAATAGCGAATCAGTCGATTGCGAATCGGATTATAACGAAAGCGATTTTGACGAAAGTTGAAACCCATAGGTAAACGATAGGCTTCGGGTAATTGAATGTTTTCTGTACCGCCTTTGATGAAATGGGTAAGTTTTGTATAAGCAAAAGGCATCACATCATGCGAGCTAAATACCGTCGGAATCCCCATTTGATGTGCTGTTTTTAGGCTATGATATGACAGGTAAAAATGGATATTATGGGCATTGAGGACATCAGGTTGAATGATTTTGAGCTTCTGTGCAAAAGCAGGAATCACCTGTGGATTATATAGGGATAGCCATGCTCGCCAACGTTTGGGGTAGTTAGCATGGAGGTGATATGTTTTGATGCCTTCTCGGGTTTCATCAAAGCTCGTATGCGGTGTTGTCGTGATAATGTGTGTATCATGTCCAGCTGTGTGTAAGCCTTGTGCCAGTCGCCAGACCACCGATTCCGCCCCACCCTTTCCTTCAGGTGGGATATGGTCACTGAGTAGTAAAATTCGCATCGTAGCTTAAGTAACTAACCATGTGGGTAGTCTATCCACACTTATTTATCAGACTTCGTCGGTGAATTAGGGCGTAAAGATACAGTATCATCATCGTCTTTGGATACTGTTTTTTCTTCACCGCCATCCGCGATACCAGCAAAGTTATTTTCGGCTGTTGGGATAGGGCATTCAGGTAAGCTAATCCAGAAATTTGAACCACCTGTTTCAGGGAAGGTGACACCGACATTGCCGTTTTGTGCATTGGTCAAATGTTTGACAATCCATAGCCCCAAGCCAGTGCTAGATTCACCACCTGTTGGACGGGTGCTGAGTTTGCCAAATTCGGTGAATAAATCGTCTTGTTCATCTTCAGGAATCCCAGGTCCTTGGTCACGAACATAAATATAACCGAGACCCTGCTTCACTTCAGTCTCAACAGTAATAACTGTATCTGAGGGACTATATTTAATAGCATTACTGACAAGATTACTAATTACCTGTACTAGACGCGCCGCATCAGCTGTTACCCAACCTGCGACATCCCCCATTTTCAGCTTAATCTTTTTCTTATCGGCAGCAATCTCATATTGGGTGAGTACATTATATACAACATCTTTTAATTCAATCGGCTTGAGCTTAATATCCATGCGCCCAGTCTGTAACTCAACCATATCCAGAAAATTGCTAATGATATCGCCCATACTCTCGACAGTGAGCTTGATACTGTCTAAGGTTTGGGTCACATCAGGTTGTTCTGGAATCATCTTGCGTAAGAGATGCTCTGCCATACGGATGTTACTAAGCGGTGTTTTTAGGTCATGTGATGCGATGCGGAACAGTTGTGAACGGAGTGTTTCGGCTTTTTGTAATTCGACAATCGTCTCTTGTCGTTCATCTAATAGACGCTTCACCATGAGTTGTGTTTTCACACGGGCAATCACCACGCTGACATCAACAGGCTTAGTAATATAATCATTTGCACCCAACCGCAAGCCATTAACAACATCACGCGTGTTTGCCATCGCCGAAATGAGAATAACAGGCAAGTTTTTGGTTTTGACAGATTCCCGAATCTCGCTCAAGACATCCAAGCCACTCATATGCGGCATCATAATATCGAGCATGACCAAGTCAATGTCGTCATTTTCTTTAAGCATGTCGAGAGCCTCTTGCCCGCTACTAGCTGTTGACACCTCATAATCACGCTCAAACAAGTGCATCAATAACTCACGGTTGATACGATCATCGTCAACAACCAATAGGTGATGATGCTTTGTATCTACAGGCAAAATATTGTCGTTTATTCTCATAATTTAACCATTTATAACATCTGAAATTTTTCCATTTATTAAGCATACACGAAACAGCTTAATTATGCGATAAGTGAACACAAAAAGACTGTGCAAATTACAACCTACTTTAAAGCTCAAACAAGCATGTAAAGAACTCCTCAAGACTATTCATTATAGACACTAACAGAAAATAGAAAATATATTATGAGAGAATATGAATCAAAAAACACAATCTGTGTTATAGTTTTCGTAATGTTAAATAGCATAAGGATAAGCATATGAGCATTATATCAATCTTGGCTTGGATTATTATTGGTGGTGTCGCAGGTTGGCTAGCCAGTAAGGTTATGAAAACAGATGCAAAACAAGGTACAATTCAGGA
>CAYGTY010000147.1:0-15539 GCA_964352825.1 uncultured Anaerolineaceae bacterium | reverse complement strand
CTACAGGTTCTAAGGAGGTTCCGATGTATTCACTAGTTTCCCAAGCATGCGGCTGAGTATAAAACCACTCAATCTCTTCTCCCAATATTTTGCTTAGTTCTTTTTTAGGTCTAATTACATAGATCATGTTAGTTTCTCCTAACCATTCTAAAGTTTAATTGTCTTAGATAATGATTCTTGCGACCTGATATTGTAAGAGTATCAATAATCCGATACAATGCTTCGTCGTTTAGTTCAATAATATATTATCGTCGTTATCATCGGGAAATCGTCCCTCACCTGACAGTACGCAAAATGCGGAATTTCGAGCAATCACACTAAATCTGAATAACAATCATAATAGGTAAAAAATATATATGAGTATCATATCTTTCGACCATCTCAGCCGTTCGTATGGCGGACATGATGTCTTCACAGGGCTAGATGGACAAATTGAGATAGACAGTAAAATTGGTCTCGTCGGACCCAATGGCATTGGTAAAACCAGCTTACTCCAGTTGCTTGCAGGTATAGAAGACACCCTACAAGGTGAAATTTATCGCATGGATAACATCAATATTGGTTATCTAAGACAAGAGGCTGTTTTAGCATTTGCGGATAAGGAAAATACCTTAGGTAGCGAAATGTTATTAGTTTTCGAGCCTGTCTTCGAGATGGAACGCATGATGCGACGCATTGAAGATGGCATGGCAGATGGAACAGCCACCGATGACGATTATGAATTATATGGCGATTTACAAATCAAAGTTGATTTACATGGTTTGTATGACTATGAGCGTCGTATTGACCGTACATTACAGGGCTTGGGTTTTACTAAAGAAGATTGGGATATCCCCATTCGTATTTTGAGTGGTGGACAAAAGACCCGTGCATTACTTGCGAAATTAGTCCTAGAAGTTCCTGACTTGCTGATTTTGGATGAGCCAACCAACCACCTTGATATTGAAGCGATTCGTTGGTTAGAAGGTACATTGCATGTTTGGGAAGGTGCGTTACTGGTCGTCAGTCATGACCGTTATTTCCTAGACCGTGTCGTCAATCGTGTATGGGAAATGTCCCCGATTCGCATTGATGAATACAAAGGTAACTATAGTGCTTATTTACGGCAACGTGCAGAACGCCGTGAACGGACACAGGTCGAGTGGGATGCTATGATGGAACGCTTCAATAGCGAGCTAAAATATATCCAAAAACACACATTAGCTGACCTCAACGCAAAAGGTCGCTTCAAACGAATTACGCGTGAAGTTGAAGCCGTACAATCTCATGGGATTGATGCCTTACGCTACATCAAACGCAAGAGTTGGTCAGAATATACCAATAACTTCTCACGGAAAAATCCGCCAGCAACCGTTAAAGCACTTGAAACAGCACTCAAACGCCTAAAAAGTCCAATTCAAGAACATATGGATATGCGCGTGAAGCTGGTAGCGGATTCACATAGTGGCGAAGTTGTCATTAGAGCAAAAGATTTAAGTGTTGGGTATGACCCTGATGCACCCCTATTTGAATCAGATGATATTGAACTTTTACGAGGCGATGTCGCTGCATTGATGGGACCAAACGGTGCTGGGAAGTCAACATTACTCAAGACTTTATTAGAGAAGATACCTGCCCTCACAGGTAAAATAACACTCGGTAAGGCTTTGGAAATTGGCTACTTTGCTCAAGCACATGATGAACTTGACCATGAAAATACAGTGCTAGAAGAACTGATGCGCCATAAAAACATCAACCAAGAAGCCGCTCGTAAATATCTTGCACCATATCTATTTCGTGGTGATGATGTTTTCAAACCTGTCAGCACCCTGTCAGGTGGTGAACGTGGACGTTTAGCATTAGCGATTTTGGCATTGAAAGGTGCAAATCTCTTATTGCTAGATGAACCGACCAATCACCTGGATATTCCAGCCCAAGAAGTCTTGCAGGAAGTCCTCGAAAACTACAATGGGACAATTATCCTCGTATCGCATGACCGCTATCTCTTAGATAGACTAGCAACCCAAATCTGGGATTTGAGTGATGGGTATATGAATGTCTTTAAAGGCTCGTATCAAAAATATCTCGCTGAATTAGAAGCGACACAAGACGATACTCTGAGTCCAGCAGAACTGAAAAAAGCGAAGAAGAAGCAAAAACAACTTTCGCTATAGTCTCTATCATTAAAGTTGCCCTCAACGTTTATGGGGGCAGCTTCTCCATAAAATCTCTACGTTTTAGCTATCTTCTGTTACAATTCCTCATATAACTTAATCATTTTAAAGAAAGTGAATAAAGCATTATGACAATGCCAATTAGTGCCTTTGGTGATGAAATCGCAAGTGATTTTGAGGAACAATTACAAACTTTACAAAAATTGAAGATTGGCTTAATTGATGTGCGTGGGGCATGGGGCGTGAATTGTTCTCAGTTTAATGCTGACCATATTCAACGCATTAATGCCTTATGTGAGCAATATAAAATCAGTGTGTCTTGCATGGGAAGTCCGATTGGAAAGTCCCCGATCCAAGACCCAATAGAAGTCGAAAGTGAACGCCTAAAATTTATAGCGGATGTCGCGCATCAATTGGGGACAAAAAACATTCGCATATTTTCATTCTACCCTGAAGCTGATGTTACCCCCGAAGCGATGGAAAATTCGATACAACGTTTGCAAAAGTTGACAGACCTTGCCGAGAGCCTCGACGTATTATTACTCTTAGAAAACGAAAAAGACCTTGTTGGCGATTTACCTGAGCGCATGTTAACCATCTTCAAAGCAATTGAATCTGACCATATGGGTTTCATCTGGGATCCTGCCAATTTTGTGCAATGTGGTGCAGAACACCAAGTCGATCAATGGTGGGATGAACTTAACCCCTATATCGCATATATTCACATTAAAGATGCACTACAAGCGGACGGAACTGTAAAACCTGCAGGTGAAGGCGATGGTCAAGTCAAAGAATTACTCGCTAAGCTACACGAAACAGGTTATAAGGGCGTATTATCACTTGAACCCCACCTTGCTATTGCAGGCCACTCAAGTGGTTTTAGTGGTGCAGATGGTATGGAAGTTGCGGTGACTGCCTTGCGTAAATTGATGACGGAAGTCGGCATTCAAGAAGGATAATCCTAATATTAGAGGATGAGGTATCTTACTTTAACCTCATCCTTCAATCTAATGTCCCTCTTTATCGCCATCTATGTTGGGTAAATCAACATCGCGCTGTGGGCGAACCCACTCAGGTACAGACCGTACGTGCAAATCGCTTTGCGGAAAGGGAATTTCAATATTATGTTTTTCGAAGGCTCGCCAAATCATCATCCTTAAATCGGTCTCTGTCACGAACCAATCATCAAAATGTGCGACCCAAAACAAGACTCTAAAATCAAGACTACTTGAGCCAAAATCTGTAAAAAACACACGTGGTTCAGGATGTTTTAATACTTTTCCATGATTAGTGACAACCTCACGTAAAAGACGACGGACTTCAGTCGGGTCAGAATCATAACTCACACCAACTATTATTTGCCCTCGTAAAATGCTCGAGCGTGTATAGTTTTTTACAGATTCTGTGAGAAAGCGTTCATTCGGAATCACAACATCAACATCAGATAAGGTTCGAATCGTTGTTGAACGAATACTCAATTTTTGAACAACACCAAGTTCTCCATCAACATCAATAACATCCCCAGGGCGCAGCGATTGCTCAAACAGCAGTAAGATACCACTCAAGAAGTTTGACACAATTTGCTGTAAGCCAAAACCAATACCAATCGATAGACCACCACCAATAATCGCTAATGTGGATAAGTCTAAGCCCAGTAGACCAAAGCTAATAATTAGCCCAAAAGCCAATATCGTATATCGAGATATGGTTAATATCGCATTCGATGTTCCCACATCCATAGATAAACGCGGGACAATCACCGTTCTCAAGAGGTTCTGAATAATGGCGCTAACAGCAAAAACAAAATAAATCGATAAGCCAAACCCCAACATACGAGTCAATGTAATATCAATCTCACCGAGCGAAATTAACTGAATATTGCCTAATTGGTCGAGGTCGAAGATATTACCAAAGAGGTTTGCCAACACCAACAACAGCACAAGTGGCAAGACAAGTCGCCGATGAATAGGGCGAATTCTATCTTCCCCAAAAACCGAATATAAGATTGTAATGACCAGTAAATAGACAAAAAACAGCCATAATAAGCTGGTGATAGCAGCCATCAAGCCGACAGGATAGTCAAAAGAGAGAAGTAATTGTGTAATTAACCAATTGATAGCAATGGCAACAATAGGGAATAATCCCGTTGATATGATCGCAAGCGGTTTAAGGTTAATACGGCGGAGTTGTGCTAGGGCAACACTCGCAACCACATAAGCGATCAGTAGTGTGAGAATAAACATCGCAATCTGCAATAAAACAGCAGGTCGTTGTAAATACCCCAGCAAAATATCATATTGTTGGACAACGGTATCAATGCCAGCATCAATATTATTTAACTCAGGGTTCATTCGCTCACCTCACCTTCCATGATTTGATTGAATAAACTTTGTGCAATCAAATCAGACGCTTGATCAGTGCGTAAAATGCGGTCAATTGTTTGGCTAATTTTGGTAAGCTCGGCTGTTGGATTATTATTTATCACAATGCCTGATTGCAATGTCTGAGTGATTGTTGCAAGCACTGGGTCGTTGCTCAGGCTCTCATCAGCAATTGTATTAGCAGGAATCCAATTTAAGGTTTCCGCCATACGTTCTTGTTCATCAATACTGGTAATATCTTCAGCAAATTGCAAGGCAGTTTCGATATTAGAGGATTTGGGATTTGTAAATAATGCGAGTGATGTAACCAGCGAAGATGCAAACGGACTTGTCCCTGTTGGAAACGGTGCAACCCCCAAGGCATCACCTAATGATAAAGATAAATCATTTAACGCCATACTACTATCAATATAATATGCTGATTGCCCTTGAATAAATTCATTACGGCGCAAGAAAGCATTATTAATAATCCCAATATGTTCAGTATTACCAGCTTGTTTAAGCCACATCACCCAATCCGTCAAGCGAGCAAGGTCAGTTGTGATTTCATCATTCGAAACAACCAGACCATTATAGGCTGTCAATGTCCAGAGCATATTATCGGCAGTACGTGATAAAGCAAAAGGTGGTGATGCTTCGACTAACAACTCATCGGTGGTGATCGGTGTATCAGCTACTCTATCACGATTGTAGTAAAACACATTTCCCCGTATCGCAATTGGCACACCATAAGGGATACTTCCCAATGACACAGTAGATTGGCTAATCGGTAAAAATGCCTGCATTAAGTCCCGATCGACAGGCTGAACTGCCCCAGCTAATACCAGTTGCTGAAGAGTTGATGTTGAAGCAAATAGCATATCAGGAGCTATATCTGATTCAAATGCCTCAAGATAAGCTTCTACTAAATTATTGGATGGGACAAATTCGAGTATGGCATTAAACCGAAGGCATCGTTGATTTATCCTGTTAATAAGGTCTTCGAGATAACCACTTGCTTGAGCCGTTAAGCTATGCCAAATCACAAGATTACCCGATAAATCACAAGTAACAGGACTTTCTATTGTTTCTAAACCGAACTCACTATTGATGATTGTCGTAATCTCAGCCGAAGCCGTATTCGATGCGATAACCCCTTCTAATACACGCAATAGCATATCATCACCTACTTCAAGGAGTCGTGTCATCTGTGGTTGATGAGAAATTGCAATTGCTGTTCGTGTTTGGGCAATAAAGCCTGCAATTGCTGGATATGTGCGTAGGTCAACCCGTACCCGTCGGTTAGTTGGCACAAGCTCAAGGTCACGCATAAAGGTATTAGCTTGTTCAAGATTAGTTAGGAAAAGAGCTAAATCAAGGGCATGGTCGCGGGTAATCGGCGCAGATGATGGATTAAACATCATTATATCAGATTGCATGAGTGGACCTGATGCACCATTCGGTCCTGCTGGTAAGGGGATTACACCCACTTTATCTCTACCCATCGCACTACGAATTTCAGTAAGCTCAGAAGCTGACCCTGTATAATAAGCGACGCGCTCTGAAAGGAATAATCGCTGTAAAGTGGTCGCATCACGGCTGAGGAATATTTCTGGATTAGCATTTGCATTCAATAACCAATTGAGCCAATTTGTAAATGCACCTTGATTGAGTATGACACGCCCTTCATCGTCTAATAATTGTCCACCATACGATTGAATCCCCCAGACAATCTGGCGGAACTGCGTATTAATCGCTGTACCGATACCTGCATCAGCTTGATTGAGTAACTCTGCTAAGGTCATTGCAGGTGTTTCTACCATATCACGATTGTAATACATAGCGAGCGGTCGCATCGCAAACGGTACACCATAATATTGATTATCGAAGGTAGCAGTCGCTAGGGCGACACTATAATACTGCTCAATATTGAGTGCATCATCAGGTAGAGGAGTAATCAAATGCATTGATGCCAGTTCGCGCATGGCGCTATCTGGTGCGATGAATATATCAGGTCCTAATCCTTGTTGCGATGTTGTGATATAGCGTTCAACGATTTCATCAGCAGGAACATAAGATGCAACAATAATCACATCATCAAATATCTGGCTGAAGCGGTTGACAGCAGAATTAATGACCTCTGTTTGCTCACCGCCCCATGAATGCCATAAGACAATTCGAGGCGTTAACACCGATTGGCATGATGTCATTACTAAGATAAAAAAACATAGTAGTAGCAAATGAATTCGATTATATACGTAAGGTATCATGTATCCTCATCTATAGGAGCAGATTGATAGTCCACTCCTTAGCATAACAAATAATAATGAGTAGAGGCTTATTTAATCACAACGACAGTACGCACTTGAGCTAGCGTGGTAGCTCCAATAATATTCTGCTATCTGTATAATGCTTAGCCAAAATATTGGCCATTATATAGCATATAAACAAAAATACCCCATTTCTGGAGCATTCCTGTTTTGTTATTATTTAGGATTCGTTGCGTTTAAACAACTTCATTAGTTGTTTGATAGGGTCTGATCGTTTCTCAGCTTTAGGTGTTTTTGCATAATCTGTTTTGAGTTGACCCACACGTTCTTCATGAATTGAACGAATTTCTTCTGCGCTGAATAGATACATAGTTGATTCTCCTTATACAGTGTTCTGTATGTAATGTTGTCTGGCTTGAATCACCAAATCTAAAAATAAAGAGTTTTTTGAAACAACATTGGAGAGTTAATTTAATTGTTAAATTTATCACAATCATCTTACATCTATCAGCAATCCCTGTCAACGGTTTAACTTAAAGGTTTAACCTAGTGTTAATCTATTGATTTATGATTCTTAGGTGTATAAGGTTGCCCCGTTTTTTGGCTCAGTGCCTGCAAGATAAAATCTACTTCAGGATCATGTTCGGTATAAGTGTACCCCGACATATAATCTGACCGAAATACAGCAAACAACATCAAGCGTAAATCCAAAACCGAAATCGAATCTTCAAACTTCCCACGTTGCATTGCTAAGCCAACAGTATCGCCAGCCCAGCGCATTAGATTCACACCAAGTTCCTCGGCAATCGCATAACCATCTAATAAGCCAGCAAACCTCCGCCAGTCCGCATCTACTGAAGAGGGTATGGTGAAGGTTTGAGCATTTGCTTGGGTTACTGTTTTCGCACGGTTCATCATAGTTTAACTTACGAACTATCCGTTTACGCTATCACGCCATGCAACCAATTGTTCAATCATGTCATAATTAGGCGGTACGTGCATACCTAATATGAAGTGCGTTGCACCTGCTTCGGCATAAGCATCCAAATTATTAGGTACATCACTTTCGCCATTCAACGAGACGGTGCGTTCAATTTCATCAGGATTGCGCCCAACTTCTGCACACCAGTTATCGAGTACATTGTTTTTATGTGTCCATGTCTCAGGTGGTCCAAATCCATTCCATAAATCTGCATATTGTGCAGTGAGTTTAAGTGTGACTTTTTCGCCACCGCCACCTATCATAATCGGAATTGGGTTGCGGACAGGGGCTGGAATTTCTTTTGTCATGCGCTCTTTGATAATAGGTAAAGATGTCCCTAAGTCACGTAGACGGCTTCCCGCTGTGCCGAATTCATACCCAAATTCATCATAATCTTTCTCGAACCAACCTGCCCCAATTCCCAAAATCAAGCGACCGTGACTGATATGGTCAACCGTGTTCGCCATATGGGTCAATAAAGCAGGGTTGCGATAGCTATTGCAAGTCACCAATGTGCCAATTTCGACATTTTTGGTCAGCATGGCAATTGCTGTGAGCATTGTCCAGCCTTCATAGTGATTGTTGTTGCCTTTGTCTGCATCATATAGGGGGAAAAAATGATCCCAATTCCAAATCGAATCGACACCAAGAGCTTCAGTTTGCTTGACAGCTTCTGCGTATTCATCATAACTGACATGTTGGGGGTGTAACTGTACACCCACTTTAATTTTAGTCATGTTGTACCCGTCTCTCTAATTATCTTTCAGGATGATAATATGTACTTCGCGTGGACCATGTGCGCCCTTAATCAATTCTTGGGCGATATCGGCAGTCTTACTCGGTCCTGTGATGATGGTGGTATTACTGGATGTCGTGAATGCAGGATAACCCATTTCTTTTTGTGCTTTTTGCCATGTTTCAAAATCTGTATGGAGTTGGTCGGGAGTCATGATTGCAATGTGGCGGTCAGGCAGAAGTGATGTTGTACGATATTGCCCCTCACCACTAGATAAAACAAGACTACCTGTCGCAGATAAGGCTGATGTTACCCCTGTAATACCAACCAGCACATTCCCATCTTTCGGTTCAGCAATTGCAATGCCTGCCGATTCTAATTTGTCATGTAAGCCATCAAATGGAATATAATCTTGTTCCCAACTTAGCACTGATGTATTTTCACCAATCAACACCATGATTTGCTCAAAGGCATCATTCTTATTTAACTGATAGACATAGCAACTGAGTTTTTGGGCTTCTAGTGAAAACCGTTCAATTAAGTCATCTTGAGATAAATCATCACCCATTGGCACCATATGAAGGCGTTCTTCAATTGGCGCAACATCCTCAAATGGTTTCTGAGCCGAGCGTAATTTACTGAGTATTTTGTTGCGTGCGCTCATCGGTTGCGCTCCTTCCATAGTTGATGAAATGATTTCGGTGCAAATTCAGGGAAGTCGCGGTGTTTTGTCCAGTTACCCAGTACCCCCGGCATATAATCACCCATGACAAACTGCCCTGCCCGTGCAGCAACACCCCCTAGATTAAAGCGGGTTGGTGAGGTCATTCCGACAGCCCACATCTTCATACCCATATTCCAGCCCATCTTAGACTCACCAGCTTGGACTAAATCCCAACGCAGGTCAAGTAACATACGGGGTAAATCAATATCAACAGGACAGACTTCCTTACAACTTCCACAAAGACTACTCGCATGAGGGAGTGGAGAGGCATTTTCTAGCCCAACCAATAAAGGTGTGAGAACAGCCCCAATAGGACCACCATATACCCAGCCATAAGCATGACCACCTGTGCTACGATAGACTGGACAAGCATTTTGGCAAGCCCCACAACGAATACAAGCTAGAGCTTCTGCATAATTCGTTGCATAAACATCCGAGCGCCCATTATCAACAAAAATAATATAGACATGTTCAGGTCCATCGACTTCATTTTCACGGGACGGTCCATTAATAATATTGGTATAAACTGTTAAATTTTGCCCTGTCCCACTACGCGGTAGAATTTGTGTCAGTAAGGCATAGTCTTCAACATTCTCAACAAGTTTCTCAATACCCACTAAAGCAATATGTACTTTTGGCATTGAGGTACACATCCGCCCATTACCTTCATTCATTACAAGACCTAGTGACCCTGTTTCAGCGATAACAAAGTTCCCACCAGAGACACCCATATCTGCTCTAAGGAAGTCTTCGCGCAACATTTCACGGGCAAAAGCAACCATTTCGCCAGCATCATCGGTTGGGGGCATATTTAATTCGCGGATAAAAATATCACGAATCTCTGCTTTTGTTTTATGAATCACAGGGGCGACAATATGACTCGGAGGTTCATTATTTAATTGGATAATATATTCACCGAGATCAGTCTCTACAACATGTAAGCCAGCTTCTTCCATTGCATGATTGACACCAAGTTCTTCACTGAGCATACTCTTGCTTTTGGTGACAATCTGCACACCGTGACGTTTCGCTATTTGTAAAACGAGTTTATTGGCTTCGGCGGCATCAACTGCCCATTCAACTTTAAAGCCATTTTTTGTCAAATTACTTTCGGCAGTTTCTAATAAATCTGGTAATTTACGTAAGGCGCGTCGTTTAGCTTCTGCCGCTTGTTGACGCATGATTTCACCATGTTGTTTACTATGTTCAAACATAGCGACTTGGCGTTTTTTATAGGCAGTGCGTGTCCCACTGGAGACCGCTTCTTGTAAATCTGGATTATGAAGTGCAATATCGGATAGTGCGATAAAATCATTCGATTGAACTTGCATGATTAGTCATCTCCCTTTAAGCCCTTAGCCAGAACTTCTGCGATGTGCATGACACGTTTATCAGATTTTTGTCGTGATAAGCCACCATTCATCTGTGTCAGGCAACTGACATCTCCTGTAACGATGGTATCGGCAGATGAAGCGTCAATATTCTCTACCTTATGTTCAAGCATAGCATTACTAACATCAGGCATTTTTACACTGAATAAACCACCGAAACCGCAACAAACATTGGCTTCGTTTAATTCGATTAATTCAGCATTCCCCACATTATGAAGTAAACGCCGTGCAGATTGTCCCAAGCCCAATACCCGTAAACCGTGACAGGCATCATGGATAGCAAATGTTTCACGCTCAGGTAATTTAAGGTCAAGTTGTTCGATACCCAACCCTTCAACTAGAAATTCTGTAAATTCCCATGTGATAGAGGCGATACGCTGAGCTTGATGATAGAGGTCACCATCTTCTGGTGTGAATAACGTCGGATATTCATGACGTACCATTGCTGCACATGAGCCTGATGGCGCAACAATAACTTCGGAATCTTTAAATGCTTTGAGGAATTGTTTGGCAACAGTCTTCGCATCAGCACGATGACCAGCATTAAATGCAGGTTGACCACAACAGGTCTGTTCCATCGGAAAATCAACTTGTATACCAATATGCTCAAGAATATCGACGACAGACATCCCTGTGTTTGGATAAACCATATCAACAATACAAGTTACAAATAAGGATACTTTTTTATCTTTAGGCGATTCACGTTCCAATAAAGCCATCTTTTCCACTTTCGTTCACTTACGTTTCTTTTTGATAGTTTACCGAATCTTTCGATTTGTAGCAACGAATGGCAATGGTAATCAATATATTTAACTTTAATTTTTATCTAAATTGAACTGACCCTGAATAACCTGTAAATTACAATCAACAAGTCGGCAATTACAGGTTATATCTATAAATCATAATCAAACTATATCATGATTTATACACTAACTCTAAATATAAGTTTTAAAAATTATTTATCTTTGGTATACTATTTATGCAAACGCTTGCAAAGCGTTTTACGAATACATATATTTCACTGTTGCATCAATTTTGTTACAATCGAGCTTATAATTAATTTTGAAAAGGATAAAAAAATGACTAATTATACACCCAAACCTGAACATAAATTTACTTTTGGCTTATGGACTGTTGGTAATGTTGGACGTGACCCCTTTGGCGAACCGACCCGCCCTACAATCTCCCCTGTTGAGATTGTTGAGATATTGGGCGAAGTGGGTGCATGGGGTGTCAACTTCCATGATAATGACCTTGTGCCAATTACTGCAACAGCAAGTGAACAAGACAAAATCGTATCAGACTTTAAAAAAGCACTGGATGATACGGGTATCGTTGTCCCAATGGCAACCACAAATCTCTTCACTGACCCAGCGTTTAAAGATGGTGCATTCACCAGTA
Source organism: uncultured Anaerolineaceae bacterium (assembly GCA_964352825.1). Classification (GTDB taxonomy): domain Bacteria; phylum Chloroflexota; class Anaerolineae; order Aggregatilineales; family Phototrophicaceae; genus UBA6055. The sequence continues at coordinate 3,522 of CAYGTY010000147.1, read as the reverse complement.
ACGACCCTGCTGTCCGTGCTTATGCTTTACAAAAAACCATGCGTTCTATGGACTTAGGTGCAGAACTTGGCGCAAAGGTTTATGTCTTCTGGGGTGGTCGTGAAGGTACGGAAAGTGATAGCGCAAAAAGCGGGCTGGATTCTCTTAAGCGGATGCGTGATTGCTTAAACTTCTTGTGTGAATATTCAAAAGACAATGGGTATGGCTATCGCTTTGCACTAGAACCCAAACCAAATGAACCACGCGGTGACATTTTTCTCCCAACTGTCGGTAGCGCACTCGGTTTTATCCAAACCCTAGATGATCCTGACATGGTTGGGGTAAATCCAGAAGTCGCCCATGAACAAATGGCTGGCTTAAATTTCCTTCATGCTGTTGCACAAGCCTATGATGCAGGCAAATTATTCCATATTGACCTCAATGACCAAATGCCGGGACGCTATGACCAAGATTTCCGCTTTGGTAGCATGATGATTAAACAGAACTTCCACCTTGTTCGCTTCTTAGAAGATGTTGGATATGATGGTAGTCGTCACTTTGATGCTCATGCCTATCGCACATCTGGGTATGAAGATGTTAAAGAATTTGCAAAAGGTTGTATGCGTTCTTACCTCATCTTTAAAGATAAAGCTGAGCAATTCAACGCGGATTCAGAAATTCAAGCACTCATCACAGAAATTAATGCTGGTGACGGCAGTTATGATTATGTAGAAGAGGGTTATAGCGCAGACTCCGCCAGTAAATTGAAATCAACAACATTTGACCGTGAAGCACTCGGCGCACGTAATTTGCCCTATGAACGCCTTGACCAACTCACATTCGACTTGTTGATGGGTGTAAGATAGAATAATTTAAGGGGTATAGACATCAAGCTATGCCCCTTTTAGATGCTGAAAAGGTAAGTAAACACTTGTGACACGTCATGAGACTAATGAAAAGCTAGGTTGCTCTAAACTCTATACCACTATTGCGGTTGTCACATTTAATACACTAATTTTTATCGCAGTAGGTTTATTTATCTTACACATTATTATTCCATATAAACCTGTCACCACCACAGGACCACAAGGGATTAATGCAGTGTATTCCCCCTATTTCCGTCTGCATACCTATCAATTTGTTAGCCAAGAAGAAGCTCTTGCTGTTGGCTTGGATTATGATACATGGGCGCAAAATGGACATTGGCAAATTCATCCTTGGACAGGTCTGGTATCGCGAGAATTCAATGGGGCATATCTCAATATTGATGATGATGGTGTTCGTCAAACTTCATTGCCAAACCCTGACTATGATGAACAGCCACCATTAAAAATATGGTTATTCGGTGGTTCGACAATGTTTGGCTGGGGCTTAGGCGACGAGTGGACAATTGCATCGAGTTTGCAAGTTTACCTACAAGAACGTATATCTGATTATCAAATTCAAGTTACGAACTTCGGTGCGCCAATCTATACATCATCGCAAGAGCTTGCGCTATTCATTGCTAACTTAAGACTTCAAGAAGCACCCCATGCCATCGTTTTTATGGATGGGCTAAATGATGTGTGGTTCGCGATGAATAACGATACACAGACTTTGTTAGTCGATATCCTCTCAACGGCTTGGGAGGCACAAATCATCGAGGTCATCCAACCTGCTGAGCAATCATGGATTACAATTAATAGAACATTCCCACTATACCGACTTCAACAACTATCAAAACCTGCTACTGGTAAAGTACTTCATAATCTATGGCAAGCACAACCCAATTATGCTTTGCAGTATACATATGAGGGCACTGTGGAAGAACGTTTTTCACAAATTATATATACATATCAGTTCAATCGAACAACGCTCTCTCGCTTGGCAGAAGACAATGACATCTTACCTTTATTTTTATTGCAACCATGGGAGGATGAATACTATTCAGCTTTTCAAGAAGAAGTGCGAAATCATGCACAAACAGTTAACATCGCTAATATTTTTGAGACAATAGACACCAGCGCCAACCCAGTTTATCTTGATGATTTTCACTATAGTGACTTTGGGTCGCGCTTAATTGCTAAAACGATTGGCGCTGAACTGATAAAAAGAAATCTATTAACTTATGTTGAACCGAATTTTTAATTGAATCAAACTTAAAAAGGATAATATTATGCCTTATCTTATGGGCTTGGACATTAGCACAACAGGCGCAAAAGCCCTTATTATTGACGAAACAGGAAATGTGATTGCAGTCGCCAACACACCACAACCGATTAGCCAACCCAAACCTTTATGGAGCGAGCAAAACCCAAGTGATTGGTGGGATGGTATCTCAAAAAGTATCCGCGATGCCCTTACTGAATCAGGGTTGACGGGTAATGACATTAGCGCAATCGGTCTCACAGGGCAGATGCATGGTTTAGTTTTGCTAGATGAAAACGGTGACGTTCTGCGCCCCTCTATCTTATGGAATGACCAACGCACACAAGCGCAATGTGATTATATGACTGAGACGATTGGTTTTGAACGACTGATTGAACTTACAGGCAATCGTGCATTAACGGGTTTCACTGCGCCCAAGCTCCTGTGGGTACGGGATAATGAACCTGATGTTTATGCTAAAATTGATCAATTTTTGTTACCAAAAGATTATATCCGCTATAAACTAACAGACACCTACGCCACAGATTTAGCAGGCGCGGCAGGTACATCATTCCTCAACGTTGCTGAGCGAGCATGGTCACAAGAAGTCCTCGATGCCTTAGATGTTCCGATGGACTGGATGCCACCTGTCCATGAAGGCACACAAGTCACGGGGACAATTAGCCAAGCAGGAGCAGATGCAACAGGACTCAAAGTCGGAACACCTGTTGTCGGCGGCGGTGGTGACCAAGCTGCTGGAGCAATCGGTATGGGTTGTGTCACACCTGATAAAATCGGCGTAACGGTTGGAACTTCAGGTGTTGTCTTTGCCCCACTCAGCCAATATGCCTATGAACCCGATGGTAGACTTCATGCCTTCTGTCATTCTGTGCCGAATACATGGCATTTTATGGGTGTGATGTTGAGCGCAGCAGGTAGCTTACAGTGGTATAAAGATACACTTGCTCCTGATATGGACTTTGATGACTTACTGAAAGAAGCAGAAAGCGTTCCAGCAGGTAGCGAGGGATTATTCTTCATGCCCTATCTGACAGGTGAACGCACCCCTCATCCTGACCCACTCGCACGTGGTGCATTTATTGGTCTCACAACACGTCATACACGCGGACATATGACTCGTGCTGTGCTTGAAGGTGTGGCTTATGGTCTTAAAGATTCCTTCACGCTCATTGACAATGCGGGATTACCTGAAACCTTTGAAGTCCGCATTAGTGGCGGTGGCGCAAAAAGCCCTTTCTGGCAACAAATTATCGCGGATGTATTTGGTGCGCCTTTGGTCAATGTCAATACAACTGAGGGTGGTGCATTTGGTGCCGCGATTCTGGCATCTATTGAAGCAGGGATGTATGAAAGTGTTGCCGATGCTTGTGAAGCAATGATTCAAACAGGTGATAA
>CAYGTY010000146.1:4697-15657 GCA_964352825.1 uncultured Anaerolineaceae bacterium | reverse complement strand
CAACCCTTTCACCTGACGAAATTTGTGAGGTAATCGCTTCATCATCTTCACCCTGTGATACGTCATACCTTGCTGGACATTTGGTAATTCATTCTAGTATAGAACGCATCATCTCATAAGGTGTTTTGCCATCATGAGACATATGCGGACGATCATAGTTGTAGAAGTTCTCCCATGCCTCCAGTTTAGCATGTAAATCGACATCGTCGGTATAGCTCAACAGTTGGTAGAATTCGGTCTGATCAGTACGATGAGACCGTTCGACTTTGCCGTTATGCTGAGGTGTTTGTGGCTTGATATAAACATGTTGCATTCCCTGATCTTCAATATGCCAGTGAAAGCGCGCCTGAAATTCGTGTCCCCGATCGGTTCGGATTGTCGAGATACGAAATGGGAATTTTTCAACTACATAGTCGATAAACTGGATGGCACAGGTCTGATTATGCTTATCATAGATCTGTAGAGCGCGAATGCGAGTGGCATCGTCAATAGCGGTATATTGATAACGCTTGATTGTGCGCCCTTGCTGATCCTTGAATTTGAGGAACTTGACATCAACCTGAACGTGATGCCCAGGCACAGATTTGGCATAGCGTTTCGAGTGTAATGCACGTTTTGGTGCAGTCTTTGGCAGATGGGATACTTTGTGTGCACGCAACACACGCGACACGGTTGATTCCGAAATTTGAATGTCATGGTATCGCTTTAGATAGTACATGATTCGCAGAGCACCCAGCTGATATAACTGGCGTAATTCTAGAATCTTGTCGATGACTGATTGTGGGGTTTTACGTGGATGATGGCGAGCAATCGGTTTCTTCCGATACAACCCTGAACGACCTTCCGCTTCATAGCGTTTCTTCCACTCATAAAACGTAGATCGTGCCACATCGAACTCGCGACATGTTTTGCTCACACCGATCAGCTTGGCGTATTCTAGTACAGCAACCTTGAACCTAACTCGCAACTCTTCTCTGGCTTCTGAGTGCATCTTGACCTCCCGTGTCTACTATCTCTTTCAATAATAACTGTCCGAGAGGGTATGACGTATTACAGGTTCAGCCCTCATGAAACGTTGGATTAAGATTATCAACGATGAGTCAAGTTTTGATGTTATCCTATTTGATACACCACCTTCATTGGGCTTTCCAGATTCTGCTGTCTTATCTTGCATCTTTAAACGCCAACGTTATTATGGTTATTGAGGCTAGTCGAACACGACGCGAATCAGCTGTACGGATGTTACAACGCTTCGAGCAAGTCAATGCTGATGTCCTCGGCGTGATCCTCAATCAAGCGAATCCTCGCGAAGAAAACTACTATGGTTATGATTATTATTATAATTATTATCGAACAGATCAAAATCAATAAAGCTTATCGTTTATCATCTAAATGCTAAAGGCTATCGTATACCTTACAAAGACTCACTCTATACAATCTACACTCTCCCCCAACATCAGTCATTATGTATATCTAATCATTCTTCTCAGCAAAACATATGCATGATATTCATAGTGATCGAATAACATTCAAGAGATTATCACAATTACAGAATTCAATCTTTTTGATTGCATCAATGATTACTTGAAAATGATGTGAAGAGCCTATCAAAAAGCAAATATTAGAAATTATTATGCTTCGCTTTAGCATTTTTCAGTGAGCTGTATTGATTTCCTAACATCAAATAATATTGTCATATAAACGCCATATATTTTGTTCTGGTAGAATTAGACATTATTGTAATATAGATATAAATATTTAAATTAAGATCTATCAAAACGACAACTTACCTAAGAAGTTTCTATTGAACCAATATGGATAAAGCACATAATCTTGATGATTAGCTATGTTTTTAGTTGCAAAACTCTTACAATGCACTGAGGACTAAATAAGAAAAATTCTATTTCCAATGATCATCAAAACCCAAAATTATTTAATTGCGCAAATTTAGATGAAAGTACACTAAGAAAGATAGCAATACCTTATTTACGTAATATATAATTTTTCTTTCAACTAAAGAGTCTAATTATAAGAAACATATATTGGGTACTTTATTGCTATATGATCGTTTTTCGGAAGTAAAGGGATATGCGATGTCTATTGAAAAACCAATTATTATATTTGGTACAGGTCGATGTGGATCAACACTTCTGCATAAAATACTAAGTTATCATCCTGATATCATGTTCTTGACTAAATTTGCAGAGATGTATCCAAATAATCTGAAACGTAACGCTTTTTTGGTGAAGGTTATTCGAGATTCTGCCATATCTCCGATTCTGAAAGAATCCGCCACGACCCATGAAGCTTATCACTTTTGGAATTATCATACAGGTGGTGGATTTGCAGAACCTTACCGTGATTTGGTTGCATCTGATCTTACCGATCAACATCGCTTAAACCTACTTAAAAACCTCAATGCGACCGTAACAAAAGATCGAGATCGTTTACTGATTAAAGTTACGGGTTGGGGACGCTTAGGTTTTTTAAATAAGTTATTTCCAGATGCTAGATTCATTCATATTGTTAGAGATAGTCGGGCAGTTGCCAATTCCTTGCTTAATGTTGGCTTCTGGACAGGTTGGTATGGACCTGATCGATGGCGTTGGGGAAAACTCGACCCAGAATTGCATGCGTTATGGGAGAAATATGATCAATCATTTCTTGCACTGGCTGTCATCCAGTGGAAAATGCTAGTTAATTCTTACTGCTTATCAAGAGAAGTTATTGACGACAATCGATTTCTACAAATAACCTACGATGATTTCTGCACAAATTATGAAACTAAACTGAAGACAATATTGGATTTCTGTGAGCTTGAACGGTCACCAGTATTTGATGAAAAGCGTAAACATATAACTGTAGACAATAAAGATGAGAAGTGGAAACAGCATTTAACTGAAGAGCAACAAGAGATGCTAAAAGCGCTACTTAACGAAGAAGCTATGAGGTAAATTTTGTGACTTATAACTCGTGCATTTCGGATAGCAGCAGTCAGTCCGCTAGTTAGAAAATATCATTCGAAAAGCTGAGATACTGTTATATATTTAGGTATTTACACATAACTTTTTAAATAGCTAACGCCATCATAATATGCCCTACTCCCCCACCACATATTACGATTCCAAAAATCTATAGCTAACGGACATTTGAATTAAAACAGCCCATTCTCATCCTGCAAAAATGGGCTGTCAACATAGATTATGAATCAATCAAATGTTTTGCTATTTATCCTTGAAGAACAAACGAAATAGTCAGTGCTGCACCTGCTGAACCACTCGCTTTTGTTTGTTCATATGGGGTTGCTGTAACGGTATAATTACCACTCCCCATTGTCCACTTATCGTAATTCCCATTGTTATCACCAGCGATGGTATAAGGCGCAACATTCTCCACACGAGACTTAGAACCTGTGAACTTTAAGCTCTTTACGTTTCCGCTCACTTCTGCGCGAATATTAAAATTCCGAGTCGGTAAGCTATTGAGATCAATCACCATATTATTGTTCAAGGTCATAATATCCTGATTCGTATCAGCATTAACCAAGACCAACCGAGTGACCCTCACGCCGGAATTATTTTGTGGCGGATCAACTGGCACAACAACAACATCTGGATTTTCTCCACCATTATTATTAGGCGGATCAACTGGCACGACGACAACATCTGGATTTTCTCCACCATTATTGTTAGGCGGATCAACAGGATCAGGTGTCGGTGATGGCTGTTCTATGATAACAACTGAGCCAGCACTTTCTGCAACCGTGAATGTAATAGCTAGAGCTTGACCACTATTACCTTCCATCTTGGTTTTTGAATTTCCAGTAACTACGAGAGTATGTTCCCCAGTTGGGAGTGACCAAGGTTTATAGTCACCATTGTTATCACCTTTAAATGCGTATGGGGCTTTATTTTCGACATTTTTATATTGTCCACTATTTAGATTAAAGCTCACACTTTGAACATCCGAGGTGACATCAGCGCGTATATTGATATTCTGTGTCGGTAAGCTATTTAAGTAAATGGTAGTACCATTTGTGATAGCCATTATATCGTTATTGGTATTCGCATTAACCAATGTCAGAGCGACAACCGCTATAGAGCCTGAGGTATCTGGCGGTGTTGTCGTTTCGACAGGAGTTGGTGGTTCAGTCACAGTCCATTGAATTGAGACAGAGGCACTATTTTCGGCATCTTGATCATATACGCTTAAGGCGACATTAAATATTCCAGCTTGAGTGGGTTGCCCACTAATTAGCCCTGTACTAAAGTCAATCAAAAGCCCCTCAGGTAAACCTGTTGCAGAGAAACTCATGGGCGTATTTTCAGGGTCGGTTGCTTGTATAGCAAGCGAAACGCCTGTACCTTTTAAGGTAGATTGATTGCCGGGCGATACGATTTGAGGTGGCAAATTAGGTGCAGGTTGTGGCTTTCCACCATCCTCGCCATCGGTTGGTTGTGTTGGATTGGGTGGTGATTGTTGTCCGCCACCTGTATTGTCATTCGTCGGTTCTGGTGGCAATACAATTGCCCAGTCAAACGTAGTACTGGTAGTTGCATTGTGATTATCTTCTACATTAACTGTAACGGTAGATGTACCAGCTGTAGTCGGTTGACCTGTAATTAGACCTGTTATCGGGTCAGCTTGTAAGCCATCAGGTAAATTGATGACCTGATAAAAAAGATCCGAACTCTCAGCATCAGTTGCATTTAATTGTAAAGCAACTGGAATACCAACTGTTCCCATTTGATTACCAATGTTATTAATGACAGGCGCTTGATTGATAGCTTGTGTCTTTGTACAGTCAGCCGTAAGCCAGTCGGACTTCGCGTTATTACTATATACAGCGCGTACTCGATAACAATATTGCGTATCAGCAACTAAACCATTATCAATGATTGATTGGCTATCACTCGACAAGGTATTGACCAATGAAAAGTTGATTCCATCAGTTGAACGATGAAGTTCAATAGATGTGGTCGATGGTGTGCCTTGTGATGAATTATTATAGACTTCAATATTGGATGTCTTTTTAATTGGATTAACAGAGACTCTACCATTCGTAAAATCACGTCTCCAAACTTCTCCATCGCGATAACGATCACCTAAAGGAGATCCTAAAGGAAGGTCATAATTATCATACAACCACATTTCACCATAGATTTTATCATCTGTATAACGGAACGAGGCTTTACCTTGATCGATTAACAAGTAGGTTGATAGAGCAAATCGTTGTCGATTGTAATCGTTTTTATTACCTTGCGAAATTAAGAATGCACCCTTGCCCATTTTCATCGCAGTTTCGATACGATCAACGCGGACATCAAACGATTTTTCGCTATAGTAACCTGTATTTGTCCAATCTACACCCCAAAACTCATCCATAACACCATCAAGGTATTCAAGATAACTAAAGAATGCAGGAGACCCATGATAACCAGCTTGAACATTTGAATAGAGTAAACGCCCTTCTGGTTCAAAAAATCCTTCATAGACATACTTCAAGAATGAAGTGACAGCAGCGACATAGCTTTCATCATCAGGATATTTTTGTAAATCAATTGGGTTATTATGATGCCGTCCAAATTGATAAGCCATGTTATCAAGGAAAACGCCGTCCCACCCTAATTCAAGCTGACTATACCGAACACGCTCAAGCCAGAATTGTTGCCATCCAGGATGACCAGGGTCCATAAAGACATAATTCTCGTAGTACATGATTCGACCTCTGTAATCCCTTAAAAACCAATCAGGGTGTTGATCACGAATCATACAAACGTCACCGGGGTTCCATCCAACATTATTATTGTTCGGCTTTCTGTCACATCCACAAGTTGTAGAAGAACTTTTGACAGCTAAATGACATGGATCGTGAATCGAGTCAAATCGAAGATATTGAAGAACCATACTTTTGCCAGCAGCTTCCAGAACATCACGTTCATCCTCATCATTTTTTGTGTAGATAAAATGATCTACATTATCAATAAGCTTCGCTGGGTCTTCATCAGGTTTATAGAAATAAGAGACTTTAACCGCATCATGATTATCATTTATTGGCGGCGGCGGAGGTGTCCATGACACTATAATCTCCGAAGATGAGATACTAGAGGCATCAATCAGATTCATTGTCTGAACTTCATTACTATTATATTGAGCATCTGTTTGTGTTGAGCGAATAGATGCAAAGACAATAAAAATGAAGACGATAAAGACAAACGATAATTTTGGTTCAATGATTAGTGATCGACGAGATTGGTGCATATAATGCTCCTATGCTTCTTTGTTCATTGGATAGACATTTTAATATTACATAACAATAGAAATAATTATTGTAATGTATCTACCTGATCATACGAGAAAGCATAGATTAAGGTCAGTAAGAAGATAGTCCTATACAGGTTACAAAATCATACCTTAAACGTTTAGATTTAGGTTGTTCCAAGAATTCAACATCACGATAATTCTAGTAAGAATATATTAACCATAGGTAAATTAGACGGTATCAATTAACCCTGTCCATAGAGCTTGTGATGGAAATATAAATTCATCAGATGGCAGAATTTGTCATAATTAATTATGTAATTAAGTAAAATCAACAGGTTTAGATATATTAATTTAACTTAAACTTATATATTAATAATTTAGTGTGTGGGAAGATTAAAACATATTAGGGTATAACAAATTACATATAATATAACGCTGACATCAGTATATATTCGTTTATTCGTTGTCTATTCTGAGTTGATTAGAATATGTCGCAAAACGTTTATATTTATACAAAAAGCAGAATTAAGTTAAAATTATATTGATAAGCACCTCAGGATGAAATAATAAATACCTTATTTTACGATTTCGCATCAATCAATCTATTGCATTAAACCGTAGATGACTGATAATCCATCGGGCAATTCCAACTCCGATAAATGCAGCGGCAATATCAATAAGGGATGTTCCCCGCGATGGGATCATAGTTTGTGCAAGCTCTAAGATAATTGCAAATGTAAGTATCAAAATCGTAGCTATCCACAATGCCCTCTTCTCAGGTAAATAATGAAGCAGAACAAAATGAAACAATGAAAATTCAACCCCAATCAAAATAACATGCCCGATCGCATCTGTGATTTCTGTACCACCAAAGAGACCTGATATGTTTTTTACTGTTCCATCGCTCGGTGAAAGCATCAAGAGACATAAGATGATCGTCCAAGCTATCCAGAGTATCCAGAAGATTTGTATGGGTATATTTCTATAATTTAATGTGGGCATGCTCAAACTTCTTTTCTATCGATAGGTGGATACACGAATAGTATAGACTAAATAATGTACACAAAACATCGTTACACTACTTAAACGTAATATGCTTTAAAACACTTATCATGGCAAAAAAACATCATGCGTCTCTTTTGGGATATTGACTATGAGAAACAATACTCTCTAGCAGTATAAAAAACTAAGCATCTGTATACCCTATTTTTACTAGATATTTACAAGTACGGGGGTGTGGTAGCGCTTGATAGGGGAGGTGGTTTATCCCAAATTGAAATTACACTCCGTAAGCAAGAAACTTATCGCGATAAAAATTGATTCGTCGCAAAAATTATTTCACTCTTTCCATTCATGTTTATGATCGAATTTTGACCTCACAAAAATGTCTAAATGTATATTTTAGATAGGCATATATTTTTATACTATATAATGAAGACACTTTTAGAATCACGAGTAATTTCTTCTTCAGAGTCGAGTCAGTCACCAGCCTTAAAAAGGAGAATTTCAACTCTTTATTTTCACTCTATATAATGAAGAGTGCTTTCCCTCGTAAATGTGTTTTCAAAACATACAAAATAGAGTATCACTTTTTCAAGTTCACGATATTTATATATTGAATTCTACCGACGTCGGTAGAATCTTTCTCATGGGAATCATTATCAAATTCGCGCTAAATAAAAATAACTCCCCAGTGATGAGGAGTTATTTCGTAGAATTATAAGATGTTTTCTCAAAGATTCTCACGCTGGCGTGAAGATCTTCTTATGATTTAGCTATTTTCCCAGGTGGCTATATCGTCGAGCATCTTTTCGAGAGCAGTTTTAAGTTTTGTACGCTCAGTTGGTGAGAGCTTTTTCCATTTCTTTGGATTGACCGTTTTTTGCCAGCGTTCAAGCAGCCGAGTTGCTGGTGATGGTTTATCAACTAGAACAGGACCTTGAATTGCCTTACGTAATCGTGAAGCACTCCACCTATTTTCACTTGCAAGAGTAAGCCAATGGTCTTGTTCGTCCTCTGTCAAGCTTGCTACATTCTCATGGTGTCGAAATGAAAGATCTTCCCGCCGGCGGGAAAATGTTACTTGACGACAAATAGAAACCCAATTAGATATAGTTTTCGGGTTGCGTCCTAATTTTTCACCAAATTCAACAGCCATGCCATAATTATTTTCAACACCATATGCCAGATAATCACCAACAATCCATTGATAAGCCGTGTCAATTTGGAGCAAGGTTTGCCCAAAAATTTGGTATTCTTCTTCATCGACTTCGCCCACAAATTCGAGTCCAACCCGATGAATTCGGATGTTACTTACTTCAAGTGAGCCGTCTTCATGTTGGACAATGCCTGATGTCGGAATCACACCAAAATCTTGGGGTAAGTCAATCGTACTGTCATAAATCGAGGCTTCTGGTTGTGCTTCAGCACCACTACGATTTTTGTTAATTTGGATTTTTTTAGCCATGAACTTTGACTCTTTCCACCTGTTTTACAATGTCCCAAAATTGACCACAGGCGCGTGAACTTGGAGCAAGCGCATACAAGAATTGTTGCGATGCCTGTACCTCACCAATCACGCTGGCGATGTTAATCGGGGACCAGACAATCTTGCCATATTCATTCACAAGGTGGGCATAAAAATCGCGGTGAAGTGCTGTATTTTTGCGATATTTATTCGGGATAATTCCCAACAATTTTGCACCATCTATGTTGATTCTTTTGAGTGCATTGTGTGCATTTAGAACATGACCAATCGAATCAGGAAGCCCTTCTAATGCAGAAAATGCCTCACAATCTGTTGGAATAATCACATAATCTGATGCCAATAAAATGTCTTCATTGAGGCGTGAGGGGGTCGGTGACGTATCGATAATAATGAAATCTACAGCGGTTTCTAATTGAGAAAATCGTTGCCGAAATACATCACGACTAGAGATTGTTGTGCCCACATTTTTCGATTCTATATTACCTGGAACAGCAAATAATTGACCTTTTGCTTGAGCTTCTGTCGGCGAGTAAACATCAGGATGGACAAGGCGTAGAGCATCTTTCCATGATTTATTTCTCACCATCAAATCATGAAATTCGGGCTGTTTTGCAAGTGCCATAGCAGAGGTTGTATTTGCCTGTGGATCACTATCAATAATCACAACACGGTAGCCCAATAATGCCAATCCAGTGGCAATATGAGTGGCAATTGTGGTTTTGCCAACACCACCTTTTTCATTTAAAAGTGTAATTGTTTTCATGTTAAATTCCTTTCAAAAAAGCAATTTGATGAATCTGCCTTAATTCTAAAATTATCATTACCCAGCAGCATCAAATTCAAAACTAAATAAGTCGTCACGTCCGATGCGTCGTTCTAACTTTTCAGAGAAAAACACACAAAGCCGATATTCGATATCTAGTTTTAATCCACCAACACGGCTATTCACATAGCGCGATAATGTGCCTTCTGGAATTTCTGACTCTTGAGCAATTTCTCGTTGTTGAACTTGTCTGCCTATTTTCGACTCATATTCATGAATAAGGTCTGGGAGATGATTATATATTTTCATTTTAACTTTATTCCTCATATAAAAAGACGATTTTATATTTCTATTTCGATATTTGCAATTTATAAATCATAACCTAATGTGAGAATTATTACAACTTTTTAGTTTCAGAAAAAATTATTAATCGCTATTCAGGAAAAAAATGTCATCGAGATTCATCATGAAAATTTCGAGTAGGGGAGGTGGGAAATTTTTGTCAGATTTAATTTGAAAAAAGTTAGTTTAAAAGTTATAACTTTGTAATCTTTTCATACAAAATGAAACATATCAACACAGTAACAATACTGTTAGACTGATTAGAAAAATTTTGAAGTGGATATAGATTAAATTATTCAAACAAAATTTAGCGCAAAGCTATGATATACTTGGTTTTGTATGTAGAACGTATTTTCTATTAGTGTGTTTTGTGGGGGATTGATCGCAACAACTTGCATAAATTTATTTTTGTAGTTAAGATTAATTTTATTAAGGCAAAAAAAAAAGCCCACAAGCGTTTTTTCCGAAAACGTGGACTTTCACACAAATTATGTTTACTCTAGCCGAAGCTAGAGAGAAGTTACTTTGTTATAAACAGAGTTTACTCCAAAGCAAAAATTTTTGCAAGCATTCTATGGTGAGAAAGTCAAACACATTCTGAAGTTAGAAATTGTGTCGGATTTATGATTGATGTCAGGTGTTGAATGATTGTATTAAATCACATTGGAAACCAGTTGATAGTATGATGATTATCGATTAGAAACGAAAAACCCGCTGCTTGGCGGTGCGGGTATTTTTCATGATCATATATTCCACTGGGTGGATTATTGCAATTTCAGCGCGAACTGAAATTTAATTCGTATAGAAATTTTATCGTAAAAAAAGCAGGATTGCAAGTCATTTTTAGAAATATGTGTTAATTGCACACTAAAACTAGCATAACTTATTCAAATAAATGACGAGATTAACGTGAAAGAGCAGGGCAACCGCCAAGTTAGCCTAATAGAGATTATATAAGTTGAGATATTGTCATGATCGTTGCAGATAGCTATACCAAAATCAACAATCGGTATTTTGAGCCTGTGCCAAGCGGAGGTGGGAAATGATAAAAACACCTCATTGGCAACTTAAAACACACCTTTATTACATCCGCACTGACGGAA
>CAYGTY010000146.1:0-4597 GCA_964352825.1 uncultured Anaerolineaceae bacterium | reverse complement strand
AAAAAGAAATCTTATGATGCGCGCTTGCCTGTACTATTGCACCTGATTATGTCATCAAATGCCAGCTTGCGATGTTTTGTTGGGGTAGAGACTTTATGCCGTGACACCGGGTTCACCAATAAGCCGATTATCGAAGCCTTACAATGGTTGCAGGATCATGGTGCTATCTATAACGTTCCCAAAGAACAACGCGTCGGTAGCGAATGTCGCTTACATGCCAATAAAAAAGTATGGCAACTCACCAGCTTTTTACAGGTTGATGATGGCATTATTGATTATTTATATGCGGGTAAAGACGAATCAGAGTCTAAGCAAGAGTTTGATGCCGTTATTGTTAATATCACAGAAAATGCACCCGATTGTATCAAAACACTCTATCTCCAGAAAATAAGTGTACAGAATCCATCTAATTTAGATGAAGTAAGTGGACAGAGTACACTTAAAGTAGAAGATAACCCGTTAAGTGACCAAAATATACCTGCACAGAATACACCCATATCAGCGGTACATGGACAGAGTACACCTATAAATGAGCAGGTAAGTGTACAGAATCCACCTAATTTAGATGAAATAAGTGGACAGAGTACACGCGAAGTTATAAAGAAAAATAAAGATATAAAACTAAAAGAAGTTAAAACTACTTTACGCGACGAGCGCGATGATTTTATTTTGGATGATATTTTTACCGACGATGTCGAACTTGCTGAACCTGAGACAACCGATTTACCTGTGACAGAAGCAACAGATATAAAACCTGACATAGAAAAACCCTATACCCCAGCAGAACTAGATTATTTCAAAGATAGCCTATCACTGAGCATCTTAGAAACCGATGTCTATAACCCCTGCCATCAGACATTACAACCCCGTTCGAGTTTCGCTCAACCCAGCAAATCACTATCAGATTGGCAACAGTTAGTCATTGTTGTTGAAGAGTTTTTCCCATCACACAGTGTCGGTTATGCAACTAAGATCGCCCAACAATTAGCCAACACTGCCACATCTGGACAACGCAAAACATTTGGTATTAGCCCACCGATGAACGCCATTGAAGCCTGTGCATTTGCTTACTGGTTACGTGAAGCAGAAGGGTTAGACCATTTACCAGAACGCTCAGAACGTATCCAAGAGCGAGCCATGCAATTCCGAGCATTAGTCAATCATTTTGAACATGTCAATTATGCCCGTTATATCCTAGCGGATTTACTTGGGGCTAAAGAAATAATCGAATCCCAGGGAATTGATCCCAATTTATTCAAACCAGCACCCAAAGAGATGCTAGATAAAGTTTACGCAGAAGCAGAAGCATTGCTTGGCTTTAGCGTATCAGGAGAATTTTAGTTATGTTGCAACCGACATCGAATCCCGAAACAACACTAAGTCCATCAGGTCTCGAGCATAATCCGCTTTATGATTCGTGGCGTACCAGTGAACAATATTTGCTGGGTGCTGTTTTATCTGCTGGGATTGTCCAGAAGGGCAGACGGGTTTTTGCCGAAGCCATCGACGGCACAGGAATAAAATTCACTGATTTCTATAGCCGTGAACTCTCTGCTATCTGGTATGTGATGGATCGCTTATACCAAGCTGGACAAGATATTGATGTCTCGACGATTTGGGCAGAAATGCAGAAAAGCAATCGCGCTAAACAACATATCACACTGGATATGATGATGTATTTGTCATCGGTGGGTAAGGCAGGTGGACATCGAACCCATGCTGAAAATATTGTGGATGCCTCGGTGAGTGCCAGCATTAATAATGCTTTACAAAATCTACAACCACTGGTCAATGACCCCAAAATTACGGCTGCCAAAAAATTAAGCGAAGTCCACAAGATTGTGACGGACTTGAGTAAACGGGTCGAACATGCTACCAAATCTCAAACAATAGGCATTGTTGAAGGATTACAGGATTATCTCAAGGAATATGAAACAGAGAGCGAAACTGGCGAAGTTGAAGTCGGGATTACAACTGGGTTTAGTCAATTAGATGCCAAAATTGATGGTTGGAAAAAGCGTACCTTGAGTGTGATTGCAGGTCCTCCGGGGTCAGGTAAAACCGTGATGTTGATGAACTGTGCTTTACATGCGGTGATGGCTGGAAAACGCGTCTTGATGGTACAGCTGGAGTTACCTAAAGATCAATCATTTCGCCGTTTACTTTGCGCTTTTGCTGGTATTGATAGCAACCGACTAAAACGCCACCAATTAACTCAATGGGAAGCCGCTCGTTTGCCTAAAGCCATTGAAAAACTAAAAGAGCTCGATGCCAATAATAGCTTTACTTTGCTGACGATGAATCAACCAACATTGGAAGATATTCGTATTAAGCTTGATACCTTAATGCTCGATGGCTACGATATTATCTTTTTTGATTATGCAGGTGGGGCAAAAATATCACAGTCTTACACCTCACAGAATGACCTAGAACACCATCGCGAAATTTACAAAGAAATTGATGACTGGAAGAAACGTTATAATGTGCCAGTTGTCGTTGGCGCACAGTACGGTGCACCCCAACCACAGCCTCATGCAGGGGCTTATACGATGGATATGATTTATTCATCAAAGTTCATCAAACATAATGCTGATACAATCATGTATTTACACCCCACAAAAGATAACAGTGATGGGCAATCACCTGCAAATATGACGCAATTTGTTGTTGTGAAAAACCGCGACGGGGAAAAGCCTTATGGGAGTAATCTTGTCATCACCGCCAAAGCAGAGATGAATATGTTCCGATTTGTAGAAACCTCACAATCGTCTGCTGTATCTGTGCCTAAACCGATGTGGGAGATGCAAGCATCAGGTGAACCAGTGAAAGGAACATTATCGTGAGTGTAACCGAGCAAATTAAGGCACGCATTGACCTTGTGAGCTATGTTGACCGCCATGTTCCGAATCTTAAAAAATCGGGGAAATACTTCAAAGCGTGTTGTCCATTTCATGACGAAAAAACACCGTCATTTGTGATTAATGTCGAGCGTGATACTTGGCATTGTTTTGGAGCATGTGCGACAGGTGGTGATATTTTTACCTTTTATCAAACCTTGCATCATGTCGATTTTAAAACGGCTTTGCACGAATTAGCACAAGAAGCAGGGGTTATCATCCCAACATACGCTAAACATCAGCAAATCGAGGACAAAGAGCAACGTCAGTATCACCTGCTGAACACACTTGCTGAAAAATTCCACACTATTTTATGTGATGCTGATGAAGCGTGGTTTGTCCGTGAATATCTGAAAAATCGTGATTTATCGCTTGATATGATTGCCCAATGGCAACTGGGCTATGCACCTAACCGCAATCTTATCCCTGAGTTACTTGAAGAGGGACATCGCCAAGAAGATTTGCTGGAGTTGGGCATCGCCTATAAAACAGACGCAGGTCAAATCCGCTCTCGATTTTATAATCGCCTGATGTTCCCGATTGCAAACCCAGCAGGGCAGGTCATCGGGTTTGGAGCAAGGGCGCTTGGGAAGCATAAAGCGAAATATATCAATTCGAGTGAATCATGGCTTTTTAAAAAATCGAATGTGTTATATGGCTGGCATCATGCCAATCGTCAAATTCGCACGGATAATAAGGTCGTGATTGTCGAAGGCTATATGGATGTGATTAAAGCCCATCAAGCAGGCTATCATAACGTGGTGGGGCAGATGGGTACAATGCTGACAGAAGGGCAGATTGATGTCATCCGTAAGCATAGTGTCCAAACGATTTTTCTATGTCTGGATGGTGATCCTGCGGGTCAACAAGCCACAGAGCGCGCTATTGATGTGTTGATAAAATACGCACAAACGAAGGATATTCGCATAGTCAATATACCAACAGGTTATGATCCTGATGAGATGATTCAGTCGGGTCAATGGGAACGCTTGCTCAATGAATCAGTTACAGTTACCCACTATCTGCTGGACAAATATTCATCACGTCTGCCACGAGATGCAACACTGGCACAACGTCATGCCATCGCAAATGAACTTATCCCTAAATTATATCAACTTGAGACGGATACCAGTCGGATGTGGGCAATTCAACAACTGGCTTTTCATCTCGATTTGAATGGCGTTGCATTAGTCGAGACAGCGCGACGCTTAATGAGCGTAACAACTCAAATTCAGTCCTCTAAGCAAGTCGATGAAAAACGTCATCCCTACGCTCATGAATATCCCCTAGAGGCTTATTTTATCGCTTGTTTGATCGAATACCCCTCAGCTTATCGTGATATCGAAGAAACCTTTAAAAAGCTCCAAATTGAGATGCTAAGCCGACATGATTTTGTAGCCTTTGGTGATATGTTTGAAGAGGTTGTTAGCGCAATCGAAATTGATGGTTTGCCATCATACGAGCTCGACTTTAACTATAAAACACTGACTGATGTTGAACCTGATTATGCCGATATTATCTATAATGCGATTCGCCTCCGTTTCAATCAAATTGAACAACGCCTGCGTGATGTCATGCAATTAAAAGACCTCGAACGATTTAATGTTGTTCTTTATGAACGCGAAATTTTGCGTGAGCGAATGGAAGCATTGGGATAGAAACCAGCTCGTTTTGCGCCTGATAGGGCAGGTGAAACATAG